>DAOUBE010000001.1:0-4322 GCA_034432835.1 Dehalococcoidia bacterium
CTCTTTTGGGTGCCCAAGATGGACCGTGTTTAATCCCATCCACCCGGCAAAGCACGGCCCGCACCCACTCTTCACTCTCCCTGGTCACATGACCTTAGTGACCATCTCAGGGAAGTGTGGGTCAAGGGTGAGCCCTTGTCCCCTGGTACCCTGGCCTCACCCCAGCCTGACGGCTCCGTCCTTTTCAGTGGCCAGCCCTTTACCCGTGGTTTGGCTGCTGTGCCCTGGTGGGATGGTGGAGCAGGACAATCAGGCGCGGGTCCGCCGAGAGGTAGGCGCCTTGGTGTCTGTTTCTCGAAACCTCGCCCTTTATCTTGTCGTTGGACGTAGTGGATGGCGAGAGGATGCTGGTCTTGGGCAGTCCATGGCAATGGCATGGAATAGTTGACATACGGGAAAAGCACCCAGGCCACCCACCTACCGGGCCGGGGGTATCAGCGTCCCTGGATAACCCTTGTCGGTGGGTGGCCATTTCAACCTGTGTATCCGGCCAGCGCGGGGTAGGCAGGGCCAATTTCACCCCCCTCTAACCCTCCCCCAAGACGGGTGAGGGGGCTTGTGCCCTTGGGGCGAAGGGGGCCCAGGCGCGGCCCCTTCCCATGCCGTACCCCCAACGGGGGAGGAGCTGGCCTGTAGCCCGGCCTAAGGGCCGGGCTACTTCAGCATGTGTATAAGGTCATCCACGCGGAGGGCGGGCATGGTGAGGGTCTCCACCGTGCCCCGGGCTCCCAGGGCCATGGCGACCTTGGCCACCTCCCAGTTGTCCGACGCCTCAAGGACGTTGGCGAAGTCGTAGGGGCCCAGGAGGAAGTACTGGGCAACTACGCGCACCCCCATGGACTCCACCTCGCGGTTCACCTCGCGGATGCGGTCGGGGTTCTCCTGGACGGTGGCCCTCCCCTTGTCAGTGAGCTTGGACAGCATCAGGTAGTAAGGCATACTCGCACCTCCTGCATTACCGGCCAGGGCGTGTGCCTGAGAAGGGACCGCACTTCCAAGGAGGCGATGCGGCGGGCCTGACCAGCCTACAAGCCATAGGATGGTCGTCGGCACCTTGTGGGGCACCCCCAAGCCGTGTCAGCCATTATAACGGTTGCGGCAAGGGTCTATGAAGGGCCTTCAGGGCTTCGAGTGGGGACTCGTGTGGGGCGGGAAGGTGGCCAGAGCAGCCCTGAGAGCCTTGAGGTTGAGCACGTCCTCGGCGTTGTATTCCAGCAGGGTGCGCAGGGCCTGGAGGTCGCCGTACCGCTGGTACTGTTCCCAGAGGAGGACGGCCATATAGCCGTTGACCTCGGCCAAGCGGCGCGGAATGCCTAGCTGGCGCTCCACGGCCTTGAGGCCGCCGTAAAGGTTGCACCGCCAGCAGTCGAACATCAGGTCGTGGTGGTAGAAGCCACGCGTTAGGTCAACGCCTAGGCAGCTCTTGATAAAGGGCAGGTCGAAGCGATGGCCGTTGTAGGTGAAGATGCGGTCCACGCCTCGGAGGGAGTCCAGCAAGGTATCGGGGTTAAGCGATTGGTCCACAAGCTGGATGAGGCGGTCGCCCCGGCCATGGCTGATGGCGATGCCCACCACGGTGATCTTGTGGTAGTAGCAGGAGAACCCAGTGGTCTCGATGTCCAGGTAGGCATCCATGGTTAACCCACCTTTGGCAGGTTTCCTGGTTTACCTCGCGCCCCACACCCTTCTTCATCTCACGCCGGATTATACACGCTAGGCGGCCCGGAGGCACTACCTCAGAAGGACTGAATGCGACTGAAGTAGAAGGCGTCGCCGTAGGTCTTGTGGAAGGTGAGGTTGGGATGCAAGGGCTTGGCCATGAGCACCCAATAGCGTCCGTGGGCCAGGGAGTAGCCTCGGCGCCGGTAAGCCTCGGCCAGCTCAGGGGTAGAGACCAGGGGGTCCACCGCGCCTCGCTGGGACTGGGAGGCCACGGCGTCCAGCACCAAGCCGAAGGCTTCCTGGTCCTCGGCCACTATCTCGTTGACCACCGCGACGCCATAGCGCTGCTCCACCAGAGCGTACCCACCGTCCACCTGCAGTGGTGTGGAGCTGGACATCCACTCGGCGAAGTTGAGAAAGCCGGGGGGCCTGACCACGAAGCCAGTGCGATTGGCGGTGAAGCGCCGGAAGGCGGAGGTCAGGCGGTCGCGCTGGTCAGTGGGCAAGGTGGTGGGCGAGACCTTGCTCCTGGGGACTGGCCTGGTGTGAGCATAGGCGATGGGGTAGCGGTCCACGGGCTGAACGTCATGGTAGCCCAGCCGGATGTACAGTCGGTAGGCTACATAGGAGCGGTAGGTGGTTAGAAAGGAGAAGAGGTGGCCCTGGTTGCGGAAGTACTGGTGGGCCGCCTCCATGAGGGCGGTGGCGATGCCTTTGCGCGAGAGGGTGGGGTGGGTGACCACGCCCCAGATACCGCCCACGGTGGCCTCGCCCTGGAGGGTCCTATGGGGTATATCCATGACGCCGACGAAGCCCAGGAGCTGGCCGTTCTCCACGGCGCAGAAGCCCACGGGGCCCCCTTTCAGCCGCCAATCGCGCTGTCGCCACTCCTCCAGGCGCTGAGGGGTTGAGGCGCTCTGGAAGCCCTGGAACTGGAGGAGCATGTACTGGGCTTTGTCGGGTACATGGTCGTAGGTGACTATGTCCATAACGTTCCAATCCTTCGGACGACAGTCCCGGCGGGCCGGGCTGGCCTATTGTACTAGGTTGGGAGGCCAGAGCGCGCCCTGGCAGGGTGCACCCTGGCAGGGCACGCCCTGCACCCACTCTTCACTATCCCTGGTCACATACCCTCACTGACCGCCTCAGGGAAGTGTGGATCAAGGGCGAGTTCTTGGGGATTCTGCCCTGGTACCCCTGGCGGAGGGGCATCCCCCTCTGCACTCCCCCTGGCCTGGCCCTGACCAGCCAAGGCCCTCCTCTGGGCCAGGCAATACCCTCCCCCAAGGGAGAGGGAGAAGGCGAGGGTGAGGGTCAGAGGATGTCCCCCTTGCCAAGGGGACTACAAGGGGTCTAGACGGTAGGTCTCTACCCCCGGTACCTTCCCATTGGCACCCAAGATGGGATGTGTTTGACCTACCCACCTGGCAGGGAACGCCCTGCCAGGGCCCTGGTTACCAGGCGGTGTAGCCGCCGTCCACGATGAGGGGAGCGCCGGTGACGAAGGAGGACTCGTCGGAGGCCAGGAACAGGATGGCGTAGGCGATCTCCTCGGGGCGCCCGAAGCGGCCCATGGGGTGCCGGTTGGCGATGAAACGCTCCATCTCGGGGTCTTCCCACAGGGCTTGGGTCAGGGGTGTCTTGACATAACCTGGGCAGACACAGTTGACCCGGATGTTGTTCTTGGCGTGGACCACGGCCATGTTCTTGGTGAGGACGACGATGGCTCCCTTGGCGGCGGTGTAGGGGTCTAGGGCGTCTTCGGGTCGGACGCGCAGGCCCACCAGCCCCGCAATGGACGCGATGTTGATGATGGAGCCACCTCCCGTTCTGAGCATCTCCTGGATGGCGTGCTGGGACATGTTGAATATGCTCTTCAGGTCCACGGCGATGACCCTGTCCCAGACCTGCTCCAGGGAGGCGCTGGGAGGCAGGGCGTTGCGATAGCTGACGCCGGCGTTGTTGACCAGGACGTCCAGCCTGCCGAAGGCATCCACGGTGGCCTTCACCATCTTCTGGGCGTCGGCGTTGATGGAGACGTCACCAGTCACCAGGGTGGCCTGGTCTCGGCCCACGCCCAGAGACTTGACCACGTCCCGGGCGCGCTGCTCGTTGATGTCGGCGATCATGACCCGGGCGCCCTCTTTGATGAATAGCTGGGCGGTGGCCTGGCCTATGCCCGAGGCCCCCCCAGTGATGAGTGCTACCTTGTCTTTGAGACGCATCTGGTCCTCCTGAGATTCAGTGGTAGTCATTATACCTCAGGGGGTTCGCTCCATCCGCCGTTCGGCCTGGAAGACGGGGCCCCTCTGTGGGGGCGCACATCGACGCGGCGCTACCCTCATCCCCCTGTTTGGTCGAGGGGGATTAGCATCCCCCTCGAGGCTCCCCCTAGTACCCTCATCCCCCTAAGTCCCCCTTCTCCCACAGGGAGAAGGGGGAATGTAAAGTTCAGGGGATTCTCCCCTGATACCCCTAGCAGGGGACTCTGTCCCCTGCACCCAGGGTTCTCCAGTGGGACGAGGCTGAGGACTTCCTTGAGGGACTCTGTCCCCTGCACCCCAGGGTTCTCCCAGTCCCCGGCGTCTATGACGGCGTTGGTCAGACTCTCAGCAGGGGAGAATCCCCTGCACCCCTGGGAATGCCGCTGGAGGCAAGGG
>DAOUBE010000002.1:0-1626 GCA_034432835.1 Dehalococcoidia bacterium
TTCGCCGTCAGGAGCGTGGAGGTCACTGCCGAGCCAGCCAACTACCAGGGGCCTTGCACTGCTCCCACCACCGTCAAGTTCACCGCCACCATCACCACCACCAGCTCAGGGGGCGCGGTGAGCTACCGCTGGCGTCGCAGCGACGGTGTGGCCAGCGAGGAGGAGGAGCTGCGGGTGGCTGCGGGGGAGACTTCCGCCCAGGTAAGCACTAGCTGGCAGCTCGGCGCACCGGGCTTCACCTTCGAGGGTTGGATTGTCCTGGAGGTGTCCACACCCAATAAGATCGCCTCCAACCAAGCTACATTCCAGGTCACCTGTGACCCCAATAGGTGGGCCCTAGGTACACGTGTCGCTGTAGGCAGGGGAAGCATCAGAGTGGACCCTTCGCCGGACCGTGAGGGGAAGTACACCGATGGCACCTTGATAACACTGACCGCTGTACCAGACCGCGGATGCGACTTTGTAGGCTGGCAAGGCACCCTGTGGCCCAGCGGCATCAGTCAGAACCCGGTCCAGTTCAAGATAGACAGGGATACGCTGGCCGAGGCCACGTTCTTCTGCTTCCTCTTCCCCACCTTTCCCTTCCAGTAGCCAGCCATAGCCTGTCATTTGACCGGACCTGCGCCCTACAAAGGAGCACCCCTGGCTCACCAGCCCCGATTGACACAGACCCCTTGAGACGGCACAATAGCTGTGAGTCAGCTTACTCGAGTCCGGAGCAGGCCAGTCGAATCCATCAGCCGACGCTGTCCAGGCCGCCCTTCCAAGCAGGCTACCACGCAGGTCACGGTCCCACGTCGGCGTACTTTGTCCCACTGAAGGAGCCAACATTGAGCAAGCTTTTGGACAAGCTGGAGAAACTTGCCCGGGGGAACTCTACCCCCATGGGTTTTGCCCGTAGGTCTGAGCGCGACCGTACGCCTGGCATGATATGCGTAGGCATAGTGCGGGCGCCAGGCAAAGACGGCCTGGCCCTGCCCCCCTCAGCCCTGGATGCCGTCCTGGTGGCCGACAGCGGCAATGCCAAGGCCATGGACAAGTTCACCCAGGGCCTGGGTGAGTTGCCTTGGGGGGTCTGGGTATCGGCGGTGGACAAGGACAGCGCCGCCGCCTGGAAGAGCAAGGGCTGCGACTTCCTGGTGTGCAGCGCCGAGGCCACCCAACTGGAGGCCCTGGGGCAGGAAGACATGGCCTACTTCCTCAGCATCCCCGCTGACCTGGACGACAGGTCCCTGCGGGTCATCGAGAGCCTGCCCGTGGATGGCGTCTTCCTCTCCACCGAAGCCCTGGGCCTCCCCCTCACCCTTCAGCACCTTATCCTCATTGGCACACTGAGGTCCATGTTCGATAAGTACATGCTCGTTGAAGTGCCTGCCGCCATAGGAAAGAAAGAGCTGGAGCACATACGTGGCCTGGGGGTCGACGGAATAGCCGTCAACGCAGCGGGCTTGACCCCGGAGGACCTACAGCAGTTGCACCAGAAGCTTGTGGAGGTAGGTCGCTCCCAGCCACGCCGGGGCAAGGTCGAGCGCCCCACCCCTCTTCTCCCCCGCATCTCCATCCCCACCCCAGTCACACCACAGCAGGAAGAAGAGGAAGAGGAGGACCAATAATCCCCCTTATGAC
>DAOUBE010000003.1:0-2660 GCA_034432835.1 Dehalococcoidia bacterium
TACCCTCGGTACTCTAGCTTCTTCAGCCCTTCTATCAGTACCTTCGCCGCTTCCTTCCCCCCTGTGTACCCTATGATCCCGCACATCTATCCCTCCTCCACTGTACGATTACCTGTGCCGGCGGTGCCCGGTGGACCGGATTGACCGGTCTGCCCTTGGACGCACCGCTAACATCCGCCACATATGGCTAAATGATAGCACGGGGGCTCAAGTCCACGTTGCAAGTGGGCCGGGGCTGGTGCTCGCGGCCAGGAGACCCATAGGGCCAGCCCTGGGTCTGATCTAAGGGCCGGCCCTGGTGATGGTATAGGTATCCAGAATTGTGCCGTCGGGGCGGATGGCCCTGAGGAGCACCTGGTCGGGCCCTACCTCCACCTGAACTGCGTGGTGGGCCGAGGCGGCGTAGGCAGTCCAAGGGGTCCACTGGTTGACAGTAGCTAACTCGCCTCCTCCACCCCCGGTAACCACGTACACCACCCCCCCCGGCTCTCCGGATAGTAGTCTTTAATCACCTTGCTCCGCACGTACCGGTGGCCGTGGCCGGAGAAGACCACGTCCACGTTGTAACGCTCGAAGAGAGGGCTGAGGTTGTTGCGCAACACCGTGTCGCTGGGGTGCTCGTCCATGACGTCGTAAGGCTGATGGTGCATGAAGACGAACTTCCACTTCTTGGTGGTGGCAGCCAGGTCCTGCTCCAGCCAGGTGTACTGTGGGCTGCCCGGGCTGGTGTCCTGGTTGGAGTCCAGGGCGATGAAGTGGGCGTTGCCGTAGTCAAAGGAGTAGTACCTTTCGCTCCTGGCGGGATTGTTAGCAGGCAGAAAGAAGGCTTCTAGGAACGGAGCACCGTTATCAGTCTCCACGTCATGGTTGCCCAGGACCGGGAATATGACGGAGGTATCCAGTATGTCCCTGTAGGGCGCGAAGAAGTTAGGGTCGTAGTTAGCGGCCTGGCCGTTGGGGTACACCACGTCGCCCGTATGCACTATGAACTCGGGGTTCAGGCTCCTAAGTAGCCGGGCGACAGTCTGCTGGTCGGGGCAGCCGCAGCCGCTGTCCCCCAGGGCGGCGAAGGTGAAGGCCCCGGCCTCCTCGTTCTTGTGGGTGTGGAAGGTCTTCCCCTGGTGCAGCACCGTCCCGTTGGTCCGGACGCGGTAGTAGTAGGTGGTGCCAGGGGTGAGATTTCCCATTTGGACAACGTGCTCGGTACCGCCGTCCCGGTCACAGAGGGTGGCACCGTAGGCAGGGGTAGGGCCGTAGTCCACACAACCCTCGCCGGCCACGTCGGTCCGCCATACCACGGTCATGGTGGTCTGGGAGCTATTCTGAAGGTAGGGGTGCCTGGTCAGGGCCACCGGGCCAGCCCCGGGGGTGGGCTGGGGAGTGGCGGGGGGCTGGGGGGTGGGCGCAGGTGTGCCTGGGATCTGCTTGAGGGCACTGACCACCAGGTCAGGTATTGGGTTGCCCTGGGCATCGGAGATGCGGACGGAAAGCTGCCACGGCTTCCAGCAATCCCCAAAGTGGGACTTCTGGGCGGTCTTGATAAGAAGACGGTTCCAGCCAGCCCTGAGGTTGATGTTCACCGCCACGTCATCCGGGACGATGGACCCGGAAGACATGGGGTAGTCGTTGGGCAAGCAGTTGTCCAACAGCAGGACAGCCTCATTGTTCAACCAGACCCTTACGGCGTCGCTGGCGCCGATGCGCAGCACCGCCGAGCGGGCCTCGCTGGAATGTATGTAGGTGGCCAGGTAGGCGGCGTGGTTCAGGTAATTGCCGTTGACCCAGGCCCATCCCGAGTTGGGGTAGGGGTCTATGGTCTCGGCCACGTGGACCACCCCAGGGACGATGTTGTCCCACAGCCGCCAGGTCATGCCCCCGCTTATGTCCCCAGGCTTGGGTTCCACGAAGGCCTCGTTCTCGATATAGGGCATGGTGAGGCGCAGGATGTCGTCGTTGTGGAAGAAGGGGCCCAGGGCCAGCCACTCCCGTATGTAGCTTAGCTGCACTGGGGTGGCGTGGGCCATGTACCATTCAGCCAGCAAGGGCTCCCACTGGAAGACGTTGGCGAAGTGGATGTGGTACCAATTGGCGCGGCCCGAATAGCCTATGAGGTCCCCAGGCTGCACCGGCTGGCCTACCACCGCAGGTTCCACCCTATCGAAGTGGAACACCGAGTGTTCGAAGAAGGGGCGTCCGTCCTCGGCATTCTGTAGCTGGACTGTGCGGTCCCAACCCCGGTCACTCATCTGGAGAGTACCGGCAGCCCAGGCGTGGACGGGCGTGTTGGGGGGCATACCCATGTCAAAGCCCCTATGGTGCCATAACCTGCCTGGGTCGCCGCCCAAACCCTGCCAGTGAGCATGGTACCCACCCTCCCACCACAGCAGCGAGGGGACAGGCCATCGGTATTTGGAGATGTCGCTCATAGTGAAGCGAGCATCGCTGAGCAGCAGGCGGGCGTCGGCGGTGGTGCCTCCGCCATCGATGAGGC
Organism: Dehalococcoidia bacterium; assembly: GCA_034432835.1. Lineage (GTDB taxonomy): Bacteria > Chloroflexota > Dehalococcoidia > Lucifugimonadales > DAOUBE01 > DAOUBE01. Next base: position 2,492 of record DAOUBE010000003.1, read on the forward strand.
CCGGGTCGTTGAACTCCTTGGTGATGTCCACGAAGACCCGGACGTCGTTGAGGATGGCCGGGGAGTGGAAGTAGGCCGCCGGTATCTCCGCCTGCTGGGGCTGGAGGCCCGGGCCGGAGACCTCCACCGTAGCCGTGGCGTACACCGTGACGCCACTCTCGGCATGTAC
>DAOUBE010000004.1:0-7975 GCA_034432835.1 Dehalococcoidia bacterium
GCCACCTCCTTTCTGGTCTATTCTCACCCAGAAGTGTGGCCCCTTCTGCTTCTACTTTTCCACGCCTACTGTCTCATATCTATCTGAACTTTTTCAGCTAACCCCCTTTGGCGGTCCTGTCTACTTGAGCTTGGTGGTGCCCCTCGTCCCCCTGGAGAAGGGGAATACAGGGGCCCGGTCCCACCCCAGGACTCTAGCTTTCCTATGGTGCCCTCGTCCCCCTTCTCCCAATAGTAGCTTGTCGGGAGGTTGGATTTCATTCCTCACCCTCTTCCGAAGGGCGAAAGGCCCGGTGGGGCCGGGTCACCTCCCTACCGGATTCTTTGGGCGCTGCTCTCCCTCAGCATGACCGTTGGTCCACCCACCAAGGAAGAGGGCCAAGGGCGTACACCCAGCTTGAGTAAACAGCCGCCACCCCAAGATACCAAGGCCAAGTACACAGGCCCCCCGGGGCCCTTGAGTCTGGCTGCCCAACAGCTAAAATGGAAGGGTTGCCTTCTAGGGTTGACTAATCACTGCACCGGAGCAAGATGCTGCAAGTAGGATGGTTCTCCACCGGCCGGGGCGAGGGCTCCCGGGGCCTCCTGACCTTTGTGCAGGAGCGTATTCTGCGGGGGGAACTGCCCGTCCGCATCCAGTTCGTCTTCAGCAACCGGGAGCAGGGTGAGCATGAGGGCAGCGACCGCTTCCTGGAGCTGGTGCGTAGCTACGGTCTGCCTCTGGTGACCCTCTCCTCCCGCCAGTTCCGGCGCTCCAAGGGTGGCAGCTTTGCCGCCCACCGCCTGGAGTATGACCGGGAGGTGATGCGCCGCCTGGAAGGCTTTCACCCCGACCTGGTGGTCCTGGCGGGGTACATGCTCTTCACCGGGGCGGAGATGTGCCGGCGCTACACCATGATTAACCTCCATCCGGCCCTGCCGGGAGGGCCCACCGGTACCTGGCAGGAGGTGATATGGGAGCTTATCCGGCGCCGCGCCGAGAAGACGGGTGCCATGGTCCACCTGGCCACCGAGGACTGGGACCGAGGCCCTGTGCTGACCTACTTCACCATGTCCCTCCGGGGGGAGCCCTATGATTCCCTATGGAAGAGCATTGAGGGGCGAACGGTGGAGGAACTGAAGGAGACCTACGGAGAGGAGCTGCCGCTGTTCAAGCTCATCCGCCAGGAGGAGTACAAGCGTGAGCCTTACCTTCTGGTCGAGACCCTCCGCGCCCTAGCCCAGGGAAAGATCCGCATTGAGGGACAGAGGGTGGTCAACCACCTTGGGGAGCCCGTGGAGGGCTACTGTCTGGACAGGGCTATCCAGGAAGCGCTGAGGCGAGAGGGTTAGGCGGAGCGGGGCAGCTCGGTGGAGAATTTGACCGTCAGGCCGGCTGAGTTTGTGAGCTGAGGGGCCTTTTTCCCCAAGATGACGTCGGCGTCTATGATGCACTGGCTGACCTGCTTGAGGGAGGGTAGCTCGTACATCACATCTAGCAGGGTCTCTTCGATGATGGCACGCAGGCCCCGAGCACCTGTCTTGCGCCGCAGGGCCTCTTCGGCGGCGGCCTCCAGGGCATCGGGGGTGAAGTTAAGGTCCACGCCGTCCATGCCGAAGAGCACCTGGTACTGCTTCACGATGGCGTTCTTGGGCTCGGTGAGCACCTTCACCAGGGCAGCCTTGTCCAGGGAGTCCAGGGCCACGGTGACGGGCAACCGCCCTATGAGCTCCGGTATGAAGCCGAACTCCAGCAGGTCCTCGGGAGTCACGTAACGCACCAGGTTACCCTCAGCCGACTTGGGCCTGCTCTTGGGGCTGGTGAAGCCCAGAGTAGCCTGGCCCCGGGCTAGCCTGCGCTCAATGATCTTCTCCAGCCCCTCGAAGGTACCTCCGCAGATAAACAGAATGTTGTCGGTCTTGACGTGGATGAACTCCTGGTACGGGTGCTTGCGTCCTCCCTGGGGAGGCACACTGGCCACACAGCCTTCGATGACCTTGAGCAACTCCTGCTGGACGCCCTCTCCCGAGACATCCCGGGTGATGGAGGGATTGGGCCCTTCCTTGCGAGCTATCTTGTCGATCTCGTCGATGTACACGATGCCTTGCTCGCACTTGGCCACGTCCCAGTCGGCAGCCTGGAGCAGGCGAAGCAGGATGTTCTCTACATCCTCTCCCACGTAGCCGGACTCGGTGAGGGAGGTGGCGTCACATATGGCGAAGGGCACGTCCAGGATCTTGGCCAGGGTCTGGGCCAGATAGGTCTTGCCGCAGCCGGTGGGCCCCACCAGGAGGATGTTACTCTTCTGGATCTCGATGCCCATGGACTGGTTGCAATTCCAGATGCGTTTGTAGTGGTTGTACACGGCCACGGAGAGGACCCGTTTGGCCCTCTCCTGGCCCACCACGTACTCTCCCAGGCGGGCATGGATCTCTTTGGGGGTGGGCAGCCGCCGATGCTTGGGGCCGTGCAGCTCCCTGGGGGCGGCTGCCCGGTCCTCCATGACCTGGAGGCACAGCTTGACGCACTGGTCGCAGATGAAGACCTTACCTGGGCCCGCTACCAGCCTCTTGACCTGGCTCTGGGGCTTCAAACAAAAGGAACACTGGTACTCTTTATAGGCACCCTTATTGCCAGTCACCACCCACCCTCTGGAGCTAGGCTAGTTCCCACCGCTAGGACTTAGCGGCGGGGAGCTTTTTGGACGACGGTGACAGAACTTCGTCGATGATCCCGTACTCCACAGCCTGCTCTGGCGTGAGGTAGAAGTCCCTGTCGGTGTCCCTGGCCACCTTCTCGTAGGGCTGGCCGGTGTGCTGGGAGATGATGCGGCGGACCTTGTCCTGCCAGCGCAGGATCTCTCGGGCAGCGATCTCGATGTCCGCCGCCTGGCCCTGGGCTCCACCCATGGGCTGGTGCATAAGAATGGTGGAGTTAGGCAGGGCATAGCGCTTGCCCTTGGTGCCTGCGCAGAGAAGGATCTGGGCTGCGCTGGCGGCAAGGCCCACACAGATGGTGGAGACATCACAACTTATGAGCTGCATGGTGTCATAGATAGCCAGCCCCGCGGTCAGGACTCCGCCGGGACTGTTGATGTACAGGCTGATGTCTTTCTCTGGGTCTTCCCGGGCCAGGTACAGGAGCTGGGCTATGACCAGGTTAGCCACCTGGTCGTTGATGGGATGGCCCAGGAATACGATGCGCTCCTTGAGCAGCAGTGAGTAGATATCGAAGGCCCGCTCCCCTCTGGGGCCAGTCTCGATAACCATAGGGATGACATCGTAAGGGCTAAGACTCATGGGAAGCTCCTCCTTCCGATTGGCCTACTTCAGCGGCTGGCCCGGCTGGCTCCGGCGCCGGACTCTTGACAATCTCCAACAGCCTCTGAAGAACTTTGTTCACCATGGCGCTGTTTGCCAGCCTGCTCCGGCTCTCCTCTGACAGGCTGTCCCTCAGGCGCTCAGGCTGTAGGCCCAGGGACGCGGCAACGGTCTTTATCTGGGCGTCCACGTCCTCGTCGCCTACCTCCACCCCCTCCAGTTCGGCCAGGCGGTGTATGACCAGGGCCCGGGTGACCCTTTCCTCCGCCTGGGGGCGGAGCTCGTTCCGCAGCTCCTCTTCGCTCTTACCCAACTGCGCCAGATAGTCCTCCAGGCTCATACGCTGCTGCTGAAGGGCGCGGACTCGGTCCTGTATGAGGTGGTCGATCTCCCTTTCAACGAATATGGGGGAGGAGACCACCTTGGCGCCTTTGATCACCTCCTCCAGCGCCTTTTCCTCCAGCTCTGAATCGCGAGCCTGCTCCATCTGGGCTTTCAAGGTCTCCCGGACCTTCTGTTTGAGGGCCTCCAGGCTTTCGTAGCCTTCTCCCAGGGACCTGGCGAAGTCATCGTTCAGCTCCGGCAGCTTCTTCTCCTTGATTTCGTGAATGGTGACCTTGAAGCGTACCTCTTTGCCCGCCAGGGCTTGCTGGGGATAGTCATCAGGGAGCTTGACGGTGAACTCCTTGGTCTGTCCCTTGGACAGCCCTTCCAGGTTCACAGCAAAGCCAGGGACAGGCCGGGGGTTGTCCATGGTGGGTATGTAGTCAACGTTACGGTCGTTGGCCACCCGCCGGGTGTCTATCCAGCCTTCCACGTCCAAGGTGACCAGGTCCCCGAACTTCACGGGCCGGTCCACGGGTTCCCAAGGGGCTGCCTGGACCTGGAAGCCCTTGAGCACCTCTTCCACCTGCTCATCCTTGACCTCCACCGGTTCCCAGGGCAGGCGGATGCTGCGGTAGTCGCCCAAGTCCACCTCCGGCTTCAGAGGCACCGTGGCCTTGACGGTGAAGGGTTCCACCTCCACCAGTTCGGCACGGGGCAGCGCGAAGGGCTCCACGCCCTCCTTCTGGACCGCCTGGTCAACCACCTCGGGTACGGAGAAGGATAGAGCCTCGTTGACCAGGGCATCGCGGCCCACGTAGGCCTCCACAATGTTCCTGGGGGCCTTACCCCGCCGGAAACCGGGGATGTTTAACCGCTGGACCAACCTTCGGTAGGCGCGGTCCAGAAAAGGCTCAAAGTCGCTGGATTCTAGCTCAATGGTAAGAAGGGCTTCCCGCTGGGGAGAGTCTTGGCGAGTGATCTTCAAGGCTGAACACTCCTTAGCTTGCAGTGCTCATTATAGCACACATCAAGGGATTGTGAATCATTTCCTGATTGAGGTCAAAGTACCCCTACCCCGGCTGGCCCAGCCTGGGAGAAGGGCCCTTTGGCCAGCTTCTGTGGGGAGGCTATTGGGAATCCTGCACCACCCGGATGTGAAGCTCCTGTAGCTGGGCGGGGCTCACCGGCGAGGGAGCGCCGAAGAGCAGGTCTGTGGCGGACTGGGTCTTGGGGAAGGCGATGACCTCCCGGATGGAGACCTCGTCGGCCAGGATGGCGGTGATGCGGTCTATGCCGCAGGCGAACCCGCCGTGGGGCGGCGCGCCGTACTCGAAGGCCTCCAGCATGTGCCCGAAGCGCTCCTTGATCTGCTCTGGGGAGTAGCCCAGCATCTGGAACACCTTGGTCTGCAGCTCCGGCCGGTGGATGCGTATGCTGCCGGAGCCCAGCTCCCAGCCGTTGCACACCACGTCGTAGGCGTAGGCACGCACCTTGCTGGGTTGGGTGTCCAGCAAGGCCACGTCCTGGGGGTGAGGCGACGTGAAGGGGTGGCGTGCCGGCTCCCAGCGCCTCTCCTCTATGTTCCACTCCAGGAGCGGGAAGTCGGTGATGCGGGCGAAGACTAGCTGGTCGGGGTCTGTCATGCGGAGGCGCCTTCCCATTTCGTTGCGCAGGGCCGCCAGGGCAGCATTGACCATGGGAGGCTCACCCGCAAGAATGAGGAGCAGGTCACCGGGGACGGCCTGCATGCGGCGGGCCATCTCCTTTACCTCGTCCAGGGACAAGTAGCGCGCCGCCACGGAGCGCACCTGGTCCATGGTGAGAGACTCCAGGGAGCCGTCTTCGCCCCCCAGGCCGATGGTTACAAGGCCCTTGGCGCCGCGGCTGCGGACCAGGTCGGTAAGCTCGTCTAGCTGCTTGCGGGAGTATCCCGCGCAGCCGGGGGCCGCCAACCCCTTGACGATGCCCCCCGCCCCTACGGCTGAACGGAACACCTGGAACTGGGACCGGGCTGCTATATCCGACACGTCGGCCAGCTCCATGCCAAACCTCAGGTCTGGCTTGTCGGTACCGTACTTATCCAGGGCCTGGTCGTAGGTAAGGCGGTGGAAGGGCTTGCTGACCTGCTTGTGGGGCGTAAGGCTCTCCACAAGACTGGTAAGAAGCTCCTCCAGAAGGTCCAGGACGTCGTCCTGGTCCACAAAGCTCATCTCCAGGTCTAGCTGGGTGAACTCGAGCTGGCGGTCGGCGCGCAGGTCCTCGTCCCGGAAGCAGCGGGCTATTTGGAAGTACTTCTCGAAGCCTGCCACCATGAGCATCTGCTTGAGCTGCTGGGGCGACTGGGGCAGGGCGTAGAAGTGGCCCGGGTGAATCCGGCTGGGCACCAGGAAATCGCGGGCACCCTCGGGAGTGCTTTTGATGAGGATGGGGGTCTCGATCTCCAGGAAGCCCCGGTCGTCCAGGAAGTCCCGGATGTGCTTCACCACTCGGTGGCGCAGGATAAGGTTGGCCTGCATTCTGGACTTGCGCAGGTCCAGGTACCGGTACCTTAGGCGCAGGGCCTCGTCCACCTCCCCATCTTCATTTATATAGAAGGGAGGTACCTTGGAGGTATTCAGCACTTCAGCCTGGCGGGCTACCACCTCGACCTGGCCCGTGGGCATGCGGGGGTTCTCGGTACCAGCGGGACGGAGGGCAACCCGGCCCACTACCTGCATGACGTACTCGTTGCGCACAGTGTCGGCGACAGTATGGGCCTCGGGAGCCAGCTCCGGGTTGAAGACCACCTGCACCAGGCCCGAGCGGTCGCGGAGGTCGATGAAGATGACGCCACCGTGGTCCCTGCGACGGTGCACCCACCCCGCCAGGGTCACCTCTCTGCCTACATCCTTGGTATCTAGCTGGCCACAGCCAACGTTCTTGAACATGGAAGGGGTCCTTTCTATGGGTACACGGCTAACCTAAAGGATTATAGGACAGTAGAAGAGGAGGGGCAATGAAGGACGGGATGACTAACAGTAAGCATACGACTCTTATGTACTTTCTCATAGCTAAACCCTAATAAAAGACTGGCTGCCACCACAATACCACGGACTGAAGTCGGCGGTAGAGCGCCTACACAATCAGCATGGCGTCGCCGAAGCTGTAGAAGCGGTAGCGTTGGCGTACCGCCTCCTGGTAGGCAGCCAGGACCCGCTCCCGCCCGGCGAAGGCGCTGACCAGCATGAGCAGGGTGCTACGGGGCAAGTGGAAGTTGGTGATCATGGCCTGCACCAAGCGGAACCGGTGGCCGGGCAAGATGAACAGGTCCGCCCAGCCGGCGGTGGAGGCCAACTCGCTCCGGCCCTGAGCCTCGGCCTGGAGGGCCACGTGCTCCAGGACCCGGACGGTGGTGGTGCCCACGGCCACGATGCGGCGGCCCTGGCGACGGGCGGCGTTGAGCTCCCTGGCCACCTCCTCTCCAAGAGAGAAGGGTTCGCTGTGCAGTTTGTGCTCCGTGGGGTCCTCCGTCTGGACGGGGCGGAAGGTGTCCAGGCCGATGTGCAGCGTGATGAAGGCCTGGCCAACGCCCTGTTCCCGCAGCCTGGCCAGTAGCTCCTGTGTGAAGTGCAGGCCGGCGGTAGGGGCAGCCACGCTCCCGGGTTCCCTGGCATACACCGTCTGGTAACGGCTAACATCGGCCAGGGGCTGGTGGATGTAGGGCGGCAGGGGCACCTGGCCCACCCGCTCCAAGGGCTCCTCAGAAGAGAGGCGCACCAGGCGCACACCGTCCTCCTGCACCTCCAGGACCTCGGCCAGCAGACCATCGCCGCCTGGGCCCTGGACCCTCACCCGGGCGCCGGGCCTGAGGCCCCTGCCCGGCCGGCCAATAGCCTTCCACAAGCACGGCTCCAGGCGCTGGAGCAAAAGCAGCTCCACCCGGCCTCCGGTGCCCTCGCGGCGCCCGTAGAGGCGGGCAGGGAAGACCCGGCTGTCGTTGAACACCAGGAGGTCGCCCGGGCGAAGGTAGTCGCCTATCTGGTAGAAGTGCCGGTGCTCCAGGGCCCCCGTCTGCCGGGAGAGCACCAGGAGCCGTGAGTGGTCCCGGGGCTCCAGGGGCGTCTGGGCGATGAGCTCGGGAGGCAGATGGTAGTCGAAGTCACTGGTACGCATTATCTCAGTCCCTTGGACCGTGGCGCTGGCCATCCTCAACAAGAGCCAGTGGGGGCTACCGGAGCAGCCTGATGACGATGTTCACCAGGATGGTCAGGACCAGGCTGACGATAAGGAAGGTGACCAGGGGAAAGTAGAAGGTGAAATTGTCCCGCTGGATGATGATATCCCCCGGCAGCCGGCCGAAGAAGGGCAGA
>DAOUBE010000005.1:0-3069 GCA_034432835.1 Dehalococcoidia bacterium
TCACTGAATGCCTGCTCTGGGGGAAGACCTGCTTTATCTTATTGTTGTAGGTATCGGCCGTGTAGATGACACCCTCATGGTAGGCAACCCCCAAAGGGTGCTGGAGGCGCGCCCGCTCTCGGGGGCCATCCACGTCCCCGAAGTCGAACAAGTCCACCCCCACAATGGTCTCTACTCGGGCATCGGGCCCCGTCCCCACCATACGTATGGCGCTGGTCTCGCTGTCGGCGAAGTAGAGGGTCTGGCCGTCGGTGGTGATGCCGCTGGGCTGGGCCAGCCAGGCCTGCAGCCGAAGGCCGTCGGCTATTCCCTCTTGGCCCGAGCCGGCGAACATGGCGACCCGCCCCGCCGCCAGGTCCAGGGACCAGAGCTGGTGGAAGCCGGCCATGGCGATGTACAGCACACCCCCCTGGTGGACCAGGTCCCACGGCGAGTTCAATGGCACCTCCCGGGCCTTCCCCGAGGGGTACATCATGCGCGCCTGCTCCCCCGTGCCGGCGATGGTCTCCACGGTGCCGCCTGATAGGTCCACCCTGCGTATGGCGTGGTTCTCCGTGTCGGCTACATACAGGGTGTCTCCCTCCAGGGCCAGGCCGTGGGGCTGGTTGAAACGTGCCGTGCCCAGGCCGCCGTCCTGGAGGCCCGGCTCCCCTGCCCCTATCACCTGCCTCACCTGTCCGTCCAGCGAGGCCAAGATGATGCGGTCGTGGTTGGTATCGGATATAAACAGCCTCCCCGAGGGCCCGTGGGCCAGCACCTTGGCCGGAAAGGACAGGGCCCCACCCCCGCCGGCCGAGGATTGGAGGAAGGGGAGCTCACGCCGGTCCAGCAGGCCGGCCCCATCGTACTCCTGGACCATGTCCGCCAGCAGCCGGTCCGCGGCCTCGTAGGGGATCTCCCCCTCGTGCCGCCCCACCACCTTGCCCGTGGGGTCAATGAACATGAGGGTGGGCCAGCCCTGACGCCATACTGCTGCCAGACCTGGAAATGCCTGTCGTTCACCACGGGGTGCTGAATCTGGTGGCGCTGGACCGCCCGGGCCAGGTGGGGCGTCTCACGCTCCGTGGTGAACTTGGCCGAGTGGACACCCACTACGGCCAGCTCCCTGTGGTACTTACGCTCTAGCCTCCGCAACTGCGGAAACACGTGCATGCAGTTGATTCAGCCGTAGGTCCAGAACTCCAAGACCACTATCTTTCCCCGCAGCTCCTTAATGCTGAGGGGCTTGTCGGTGTTGAGCCAGTCCAGCCCTGGCGGGAAGTCCGGAGCGTTCACCTTTCCTGCGTAGCGCATGACACCTGCCTTGGCTGAAGATGGGGACAGCCATCGATGGGCCTATCGGCTGACGTGCTCACCAAGGGAAACCAGGGATTTGGGCCATGGCCTATTGTAACACGGGCCGCTCACCCTTGCCCCAACGTGAATGTGCGTATTGACAAGCCCAGGTAGCCCAGTTAGACTCAAAACACCGGAGGGAAACCCCCAGAAGCGTCACTTTCAGCCACAAATCAGGGCGACTATCCGCTGTGCCCTGGTCATCATTCCCGGTGCCGTCATTGGGTTGGGGCAGCGTGGGGGTGGTTGGACATCATTCTCTGGTATAGTAGTAGGTCGCTTTGACGTACAATAGCTACCTGCTGGCAAAGCACAGGCTCAGGGTTTTGGTGGTCTCTTCCCTTTGCGTGGTGGCCGCCGTGTTAAGCCTGGCCTGTCCCCGCAACTCCCCTGGGCCCCCTGGGACGGGCGCTCCAACCTTCACGGCTACGCCCACCGCCTCTCAGCCAGCGCCCACCCCGGGCTCCTCTACGCCTGTGCCTACCGTCACTCCGGCCACGCCCACGCCGACCCCCACCGGGACCATCATAGCCCCGCCCACACCTACCCCAAGGCCTACCCCCAGCAACCAGCCACCACCCCTGGATGAGGTCATCGCTAGGGTGAAAAGGTCGGTGGTCCGGATCACCAGTATCGAGGGCGTGGGTACGGGGATCATCATAAGCCAGGACGGCCTGGTCCTCACCAACTACCACGTGGTGGGTCAGGACACCACCCCCCTGGTGGCGCTCTACGATGGCACAGAGGCCCAGGGCGTGGTGGTGGGCACAGACCAGCTCAACGACGTAGCCCTGCTGCGCATATCCCCCAGGGAGTATATCCCCGCTGAGCTAGGGGACTCCAGCGCCCTCCGGCAAGGCCAGGAGGTGCTGGCCCTGGGCTTCCCCCTGGCCGGGGACGTTACCATCACCCGGGGCATTGTCTCCGCCACCGACCGGCGCCTGTTCAACAGCGGCCCCCGCAAGGACCTGGGCTACATCCAGACCGATGCCGCCATCAACCCAGGCAGCAGCGGTGGCCCCCTGGTCACCCGAGAAGGCGTGGTGGTGGGGATGAACAACCTTAGGCTGTCGGGAGAGGGCCTGGGCTTCGCCATCCCCATTAACAGGGTCAGGGAGGTGATACCAAGGCTGGCTCTGGGCGAGAATATAGAGATGCCTGCCAACCCTTCCTTACTGTTCACCTTCATTGATGCCTTCCAGGTGCATTGCCAGCTTATGGTTACCGACGAGGATGGGAGCTTCTTCACCTCCCTCAGCCCTGAGGGGGTCTGCGACCTAGACGGGGCCTGGTCCCCCAACGGCGACAAGATCGTTTTCACCTCGGCGCCCACCTTCAGCACGCCTTCGGATATCTACGTCATGAGGGCCGATGGCACGGGCCGGGTCCGGTTGACCTTCGACCCGGCCAGCGACACCCAGCCGGCCTGGTCCCCCGACGGTGCCCAGATAGTCTTCGTTTCCAACCGCGACGGGAACCAGGAGATATACCTTATGAACGCCGACGGCACTGGCCTGCGACGGCTCACCACCACCCTGTTTAACGAGGAGTTCCCCTCCTTCTCCCCTGACGGCACCCGGGTCCTCTTCTCGGCCAAGGTGGGAGACAGCTTGCGGCTGTACACCATGAACGCCGACGGGACGGGGCTGAGGCAGGTGCCAGGGGTGCTGGACTACGAGACCAGCAACGCCTCCTGGTCCCCTGACGGTAAGGCCATCGCCTTTGCCTCCCGGA
>DAOUBE010000006.1:0-1938 GCA_034432835.1 Dehalococcoidia bacterium
TGGGGGTTTGGGGGTACCCCCAACATACCGAGGGCGGGTGGGCGGGAAAGCCAAGGAACCATCTTGTTGTCCGAAAGAGGGTGCAGGGCGTGCCCTGCCGGGTGGGTGGGACAGCCAAGGAACCATCCTGAGCTCCCAAAAGAGAAGGGTCCAGGGCACAGCCCTGCCCTGCGGTGCCTAACCTTCGCTGTAGGGCACGACGTGGAGCCCGCTGGCGTCCACGGTGAGCAGCACCTGCTGCCCCGGTGCCTGGGCGATACTCTCCTGCACCTGCCGTAACTCCTCGTCCGTCAGGCTGGGCACCCCTATGTCCCCGTCCAGCCTGCGCCAGAGGCTGACGGGATAGCCCAGCTCTGACTCTAGCCTCCGCACTAGGGGCAGGGCCTGCTCCGGGGCCAGTATAGTCACACGCTTCCGTGCTATAGTGGGCGGGGCTGCCGCCTCCAGGGGCGCCAGGACCCGCCGGTCCTCCTGGAGCACCAACCAGTAGTACACGCTCAGCGTGCCCGTGGTGAGCAGGATGCCTATGCTCCACTTGACTGTCCTGAACACGTCCAGGGTAAGCTCCTCCTGCAAGAGGTCCTGGAGGAAGGTGAACAGCAGGAAGCTGAGGCTGCCCAGGGCGGCCAACACCGACACGCCAAAGACCAGGTAGATAAAGCCCCGGCGGGACAGGGCGGCCCGAGCTTCGGGGGAGGCCGTGGCCTCCCTCTGGGCGCCGAACCAGTAGAACCCCCACAAGGGCCCTCCTACCAGGAGCAAGGTAATGACCAGGGCCAGTGGTCCCTTCCACCACTGGCCCCGGGACAGGGGCTCCCGGGCCTCTGGCACCAGCAACTCTACGGCTAGGGCCACCAGGAACACCAGGCCCGAGGCCAGGGTACCCAGGCCCAGGGCGGCCACCAGGTAATGGTACACACGGCGGGCCGCCACCAGCCTCCCTGCCGCCAGATGGGCCTCCTGCCGTACCACGGACCAGTGGTAGCCCCAAAGGCCCAGGCCCACCATGACGGCGGCCAATATGCCAGGCATGAACCGGAACTGCTCTTCCGCCCGAGGCAACCCCGGCGCACCCATAAACCAGCTCAGCACTCCAAAGAGCAATATGCTCAGGGACACCACCACCGTGGCCGCACCTCCCAGGATACCCAAGACGTACAGGTAAAGCTGCCGAAGCAGGGAGCCGGCATCGGGGCTGGAGACGCGCACCCAGTGCCACCACCAGCCCAGGGAACCCACTAGCATCAAGGCTATCCCTGTGCGAAGAGTGTCGTTCCACAGCTCAAGCCTCAGCACCACCTCGTCCAGGAACAGCGCATTGTAAGCCTCCTGGAGGAGCTGCCACACGATGACCGCCACGCCAATGGTCAGCATGGCCAGCGTCACCGCCGAGGCCGCGTACACGTACACCCGATGGATAGTACGGGTCAACTCCGTAGGCTGGCCTTCCTGGGCCTCCACCCTCCAGTGGAAGGCCCACACGGTGCCCCACACCAGTGGGAAGGCTATGGAGTTACCCTCGAACTCAGTGGCCCCAAGCAGCCACTGAAGCAGGGATACCAACCCCTGGATCAGCAGGCCAAGGGAGACTGCCAGCACCAGGTAGATATACAGCTTGCGGGCCAAGGATTGGGTCTCGGAGGGAGACTGCTGCACGGAGCGCTGGGCCAGCGTCCAGAAGAGCAGCCACACGGGCGTGCCCACTATGGTCAAGGACAGGCCAAGGGCCAGGTCTGTGTCACTGGGGAGAATATCCCTGGCCGTGGATATAGATTCGGCGACGTAACGCACCAAGGCGACGGCACCGTTGGCGGCCAGCATCAGGGCAGCGAAGGACAGGACGTAGTAGAAGACTCGCCGCAGTGCCCCTGGGCCTACCTCCACCCCTCCTTCCCCCCGCCGTCGCATTATCACCGCAGCCACTACAATCACCGCTAC
>DAOUBE010000007.1:0-5661 GCA_034432835.1 Dehalococcoidia bacterium
ACGTAGTAAAATGCTCTGGGTAGACCTGCTACCCGCATGAGGGGGCCACCTCCTTTCTGGTCTATTCTCACCCAGAAGTGTGGCCCCTTCTGCTTCTACTCTTCCACGCCTACTGTCTCATATCTATCTGAACTTTTTCAGGCCAAGCGGGTCTGCCTCTGGCCACCTGGGCCAAAGGCTAGTCCGGCCTGTCCTATCGTCTTTCCGTGCTAGAATAAGATTAGAGCCACTCCTGGACCGTGGGACTGGTCCTGGTGCTCTCCAGAGGGCCTGGCGCTTTACGGGCCAGAGGTCCTTTAGCCATACACCCGGTCGAGGCCCTTCCGAAGAAGCCCGCCCGGTCCAGCTTACGGAGCCTCTACTTCCTTCGAGGGGGGTGTTCCCGCCCGACCTTAGGCTTGCCAGACCGGCTAAGCGGTAGTCCCTAGAGACCGAGACTAACCGGGAACATGAGTCAGCTAAAGGGAGACCTTCAGGAGGGGCAGAGGCTCGGCAGGAAGCGTGCCTTGGGCCGTGGAGGGCTTATCACCCTATCGGCCCTGGCGGGCATCCTGGGGCCTGTGGAGCTGGCCATAGTCAATGGCCTGGCTGCCTCCTCCCTTCCCCAATACAACCCCGTGGTCCAGACCATCAGCGTCCTTGGGCTGGGCCCTCTGGGCTGGATACAGACCGTGGGCTTCTGGGTCTTCAGCCTCATGCTCATAACCTGGGCCATAGGGCTCTACCTCAGCGTCCGTGGGGCCCGGCTCCTGAAGCTCCGCAGCGGCGTAGCCTGCATCATCGTCATGAGCATAGGCTTTGGCCTGACCGGCACCTTCCAGACCGATCCCCCCGGGGTGGCCCACACCCTCCACTACAAGGTGCACATGGGCAGCGCCATCGTCAGCGTCATGCTGTTCCCCTTCGCCTGCTTCTTCCTCGCTTTCGGGTTCAAGGACGATCCCCGCTGGAGGGGTATGTTCGCCTATACCCTGGCCACGGGCATTCTCACCGCCGGGGTGGCCCTGCTACAGTCCGGCTCGCCCTCCGAGGGTGCCTTGGCCGGGTTGCACGAGTACATTCTGCTGGCCAACGCCCTTCTTTGGCTGGAGGTTATGTCCGTCTGGATGCTGAAGAACACCCGGCGGAAGCTGCAGGTCAAGGAGGGGATGGCCCCCTGACCCGGGCCCAGCCGTCAGCCGCCGTAGCCCTGCACCGCGTGGGCTTTCAGGTACTCCTTGTCCAGCTCTATGCCCAGGCCAGGCCGCTCCGAGAGGTAAAGGTCACCCGAGCGGATATCCAGCGGGTGGTCTATAAAGGCGTTGTAGGCGCTCAGGTCGTAGCGCATGGTCTCCAACTTGTAGAAGTTGGGCACGGTCATCATCACGTGGGCGCCGGCTACCACGTTGATGGGCCCGCTGGCGTCGTGGGGCGAGACCGGGATGTAGTAGGCCTCGGCCATGGTGGAGATCTTCTTCAGCTCGCTGATGCCACCAGTCCAGGTCACGTCGGGCATGATGAAGTCGGCCAGGTTGTTCTCGAAAATGGGTATGAACTCGAACCGGGTGTGCAGCCGTTCTCCCACGGAGATGCGCACCGGTATCTCGTGGCGCACCTGCTGGAGGGCGTGGTAGCTCTCCACGGGGACAGGCTCCTCAAACCAGTGGATGTTGTAGGGGGCCAGGCGGTTGGCCAGGCGGACGGCGGTGGGCACGTTGTACATGCCGTGGGCGTCAATGAGGATCTCCACCCGCGGGCCTACCGCCTCCCGGATGGCGGCCACTATCTCTACACCCTCTTCCTCCACCTTGGCGTCTAGCTCACCGTCCAGGTAGCCAACACCGCGGCTGGGTATGCCGTGCATGAAGGGGTCCAGCTTGAAGGCCCTGTAGCCCGCGGCCACTATCTCCTTGGCGTCCTCGACCGCCTGTCTAGGGTCTTGGGGCTCGGGCGGGTGGGTGTACAGGGCGATGCGGTCTCGCACCGGCCCGCCCAGAAGCCTGTAGATGGGCTTACCCAAGGACTTGCCCAGGATGTCCCATAGCGCTATGTCGATGGCGCTGATGGCTGCCGTGGTGGCGCCCCGGGTGCCCATGTAAGTGAAGGAGCGGAATATCTTGTGCCAAATGGCCTCGATGTTGGCGGGGTCGTCGCCCATCAGGAACTCCTTCAGCTCCCGGAGCATGGCCACCATGGCCCGGTTGGCCGTCCGGCCGGGGTAGGTGGTAACCTCGCCCCATCCGGTGATGCCTTCGTCGGTGTCCACCTGGAGAAAGACGAACTGCCTGGAACGGGGCGCGCGGGGCTTCCTCCCACCCGGCCGGTCGTCCCATTCTGTGTTCACAAGCCATGGCTTGATATCTATGATCTTCATGCGCTCCTCGCCTCTCTATGTCGGGCCCGCCTGAGCGGGCGGCCTAAAGATAGCGTCGGCCAGGCCCTTTGTCAAACGCCCAAGTCAACCCGCTCTGGTCCCGGTGCCCGAGGCGTTATAATGTGGCCTGGCTAACCAGACTATCCCTGCGGCACAACTCAGCGAGGTAACAGCGTATGAACGCCATCCAGGTCGTTGGTCCCCAGCGGCTGCAGCTTATCCAGGCGCCGGAGCCTGAGCCCCAGAAGGGCGAGGTGCTGGTGCGCATGGATGCCCTGTCAGTTTGCGGCACCGACATGCGCCTCTTCCGGCACCCCCAGAAGGCCTACCCCCTGGCCCCAGGCATGCCCAGCCACGAATGCGCCGGCACCATCGTGGAGAGCCGGCTGCCAGGTTGGAAGGAAGGGCAGCGGGTTATCTTTCTGCCTCGACTGAACCTGAACGGCGGGGCCGAGTACGTGGTGGGCGGCCCGGACTGTCTGGTAGCCCTGCCCGAGGATGGGGACGTGGCCGAGTGGCTGATGTGCCAGCCTTGGGGGACGGTGCTCTTTGCCTTGGAGCGCATAGGCCCCGTGGTGGGGAAGCGAGTGGTGGTGCTGGGGCAGGGCTCCATTGGCCTGCTGTTCACCAGAAGTCTGCGCCACATGGGGGTCCGACAGCTCATCACCGCCGACCTGCTGGCCCACCGTTTGGCCTGGTCCCGGCGGCTGGGCGCCGACCTGGCCATTGACGCTAGCCGGGAGGATGTGGCCAGCGCTGTGGCCGAGGCCACCCGGGGCCACGGGGCAGACCTGGTCATCGAGGCCTCGGGAGACCCCCAGGCCCTGGGCTGGGCCATACGTGTGGCCCGCATGTACGCCACCGTGGTGCTCTTCGGCATACCCGAGGAGGACCGTATAGCCGTGGACTATTTCCCGGCCATGGCCAAGCAGCTTGTTTTCGTTAGCGCTGTGAGCGCCACCTGCGACGATCCTGCCCGGCCCATCCGGCTGGCGGTGGAGATGAGGCAGCAGGACGGCACCGACCTGTCGTGGCTCATCACCCACCGTCTGACCTTCCAGGATGCCCCCAGGGCCTACCAGATGTACGCCCGGCGAGAGGACGACGTGTTGAAGGTGGTGATGGAGGTAAACCATCGGTGAAGTACTTTGACTACCTGGCTGGCGTGCGCGTTTTCTCCCCGGTCACCCTAAGCGCCGCCAGGGGGTCTGAGAAGGGAAGGTCTTCCCTCCGCCCTTTGGGCTGTTCCTGTTTGCTAGTGGCCGCCTGAAGGTGCCTTGTGGTGTCGGCCGTGGACTGGCCGCCTTGACCAGACCAATCCCGCGAGGCGGTGCTGCTGGCCACCCTGCCCCCCACCTGGGATGCTACTGGTGTGCACTGTTGGAGGGGGGCGCCTCGTGTACCGCCTCCTCTCCCAGGGGGACCTCCTTGAGGACGCCGTTCACAAAACAGACCAGCCGGTGCCCGGGGTCGATACGCACCTCCACCTGGGCCCCCACCGGGTACTCCTGGTAGTGGTACCGCAGGCTGTGCACAATCTTCCCCGAGGGCAGCCGCACCCTGTACAAGTTGTGGGCCCCCTGGAAGATGCGCTCCACTATCCGGCCCTGCCCACCTTCCACGGGCTTGATGGAGACGTCATCGGGCCTGACCATCACGTCCACCTTGCTGCCGGGCTGGGCGTCCAGGGGTCGCGGCAGGAAGCCCAGCTCCGTGACCAGGGTGTCGCCCATCACTTGGGCAGGCAGGAAGTCCGCCGTGCCCATGAAGCTGGCGACGAAGGGGGTGGCTGGGCGGTGGAAGACCCGCTCCGGGGTGTCCACCTGCTCCAGGGTGCCCTGGCGCATCACCGCCACCTGGTCGCCAAAGAACAGGGCCTCCTCCTGGTCGTGGGTGACGAAGATGGTGGTCGCCTTGGCCGCCGCCAGGATGGACCGCACCTCGGCCCGTACCCGTGCCCGCAGCCCGGCGTCCAGGTTGGAGAAGGGCTCGTCCATGAGAATGACCGCTGGGCTAGGTGCCAAAGCCCGCGCCAGGGCCACTCGCTGCTGCTGCCCACCCGATAGCTCGTGGGGCATGCGCTTGCCCAGGCCTTCCAGCCCCACCAGCTCCAGGACCTCCCTGACCCGCTTATCTCGATGGGGACCCCTGGGCAGACCAAAGGCGATGTTCCCCTCCACATCTAGGTGGGGGAAGAGGGCATAGTCCTGGAAGACCATGCCCACGTGACGCCTCTCTGGTGGGACGTGGACGTGGGGCCCCGACACTAACTGCCCGGCGATCTCCACGGTGCCCTTGTCGGGCACCTCGAAGCCAGCGATGAGGCGCAGGGCCGTGGTCTTACCGCAGCCGCTGGGGCCCAAAAGGGCCAGAATGTGGCCTCGCTGCACGCTCAGGTCCAGGTTGTCCACGGCCTTGGTCTGGCCAAAGGACTTGGAGAGTCCGACGCATCGGACTGCCAGATCATTCACGATTGCCACCTTCTTTCACGGAACAGGAGGACGGCCACAGGCACCGACGACACTAGGACCAGCAGCAGGGCCGGCGCCGCCGCCTGGGCAAAGAAGGCCTCGGAGGCCGCAGACCATATGGAAGTGGCCAGGGTCTTGAAGCCTACCGGACTCAGAATAAGTGTAGCAGCCAGCTCCTTCATGGCCACCAGAAAGACCATGGCGGTCCCGGAAAGTATTCCAGGCCACACCAGGGGCAAGGTGACCGTGGCCAGGGTCTTTAGCTGGCGTCGCCCCAGGGCCCGGGAGGCCTCCTCCATGCGAGGGCTAACCTGAAGCAGGGAGGTGCGGATGGGCCCCAGGGCCGCCGGAAGGAACAGGACGACGTAGGCGAAGACCAGCAGGCCCATGGTGCCGTAGAGAGGCCACGCGAAGTTGACGCCAAAAAAGACCAGCGCCAGGGCCACCACGATGCCCGGCAGAGCGAACCCTGTATAGCTCGCCCGCTCCAGGAGGGTGCTCAGCCTCCCCGAGTACCGGACTGTCATTACAGAAACCGGCAGCGCGGCAACTCCCGCTGCCAGCGCCGCCAGCCCAGATGCCACGACGGAGTTCTTCATTGCATTCCAGAGCAGGAGGAACGGCTCCCCCTCAGCTACCCCGCGCTGGAGCCAGTAGCCCAGAACGGCCATGGGCAGCAGCAGAGCAACGGATACTATGATACCGCATAGCAGGAAAGCGGGCCACTTCCAGACCCCCAGCCTGACCACCGCCGGCGGGCGCTGGCTCCCTGGGGCGGTCAGGTAGTAGCGGGCGCGGCCCCGGGCCCGTGCCTCCCACACCAACATGGCAAAGGCC
>DAOUBE010000008.1:0-5384 GCA_034432835.1 Dehalococcoidia bacterium
TGGGGGTGACCAGACTGCCGGCCGCTGTGGTGGGTGTGCTGGTAGGGATGGGTGATGGTGTAGGGGGGTTGGGCTGGCACCCTGCCAGAGTAAGGGCGGCAGCCAGTGCTGCCAGGGCTCCCAGAATGGCCCCTCTCGGCTTACTCCATCGGCCGGCGTCCTTGGCTGGGGGGACCGTGGGCAAAGGCGCTTCCCTTGTGCACGGCTCTTTTCCAGTCACTGGCAAGGGTACCCTCTAAGGATACAATGCTTGACACCCTTCGGGCTACAGAATATTATACCGACACGAGGGCGATGAGGCTCGCCTGGGGCGACCCAAAGGGCCCTGTCGAAGGGATGATAGCCTCTACTGGGAATCCGGTAGAGGCTTTTTGTATTTAAATGGGAGGTTTTAGATGACGCCAGACCCCGCGGGCCAAGCAACGAAGTCCAGGGGAATGGGTGTCCGGTCGGCGCTGAAGTTCGTGGTGCTGCTGGGTGTGGTCAGCCTCTTCGCCGACATGACCTATGAGGGTGCCCGTAGCATCACTGGCCCCTTTCTACAAACCCTAGGGGCCAACGCGACCACTGTGGGAATCGTGGTGGGTCTTGGAGAGTTGATAGGCTACGGGCTCCGGCTCATCTCGGGGTATTGGGCAGATAAGACTGGCCGGTACTGGGCGTTTACGCTGACTGGCTACGCCTTGAGCCTGTTGGTGGTGCCCCTTCTGGCGTTGGCCGGGTGGTGGCAAATTGCAGCCCTGCTCATCATCACCGAGCGCATAGGCAAGGCTGTCCGCACTCCGGCACGGGATGCCATGCTCTCGCATGCCACCCATCAGACCGGCCGCGGATGGGGGTTTGGCCTCCATGAGGCCATGGACCAGATTGGCGCAGTCAGTGGCCCTCTCTTTGTCGCTGCGGCTCTTTTAATGGATGAAGGGTACCGGACGGGCTTCGCCATCCTGCTCGTCCCCGCTCTTCTGGCCCTTGGTGCGCTAACATTCTCGCGCATCACCTATCCTAGGCCGAGGGACTTTGAGGTTGCCGAGAAAAAGATAGAGGGCAAGGGGCTGCCACGCAGATTCTGGTTTTACTTGGTCGCCGTCGGGCTGGTGGCTGCCGGCTACGCCGATTTTCCCATCATTGCGTTCCACTTTGAAAATAAGTCCGTGGTCTCCCCGGGGATGATTCCGCTCCTCTACGCCCTGGCTATGGGCACCGATGCCATAGCAGCCGTGGTGTTTGGCCGCCTGTTTGACAGGGCCGGGATTTGGGTGCTGGCGCTGGCAGTGGCGGGCTCGGCCTTTTTCGCTCCCCTTGTCTTCCTGGGCGGACTTGGTCTGGTGGTCACAGGCGTCGCGCTGTGGGGCATTGGCATGGGAGCCCAGGAGTCGGTCATGAGGGCAGTGGTAGCCGATATGGTGCCCGCCGACAAGCGGGCCGGGGCCTATGGCGTCTTCAACATGGGCTATGGTGTGTTGTGGTTCGCAGGGAGCGCCTTGATAGGGGTGCTGTATGACCTATCTCTCCCTGCACTGATCGGGTTTTCCGTACTGGCGCAACTATTCAGTATTCCCATCCTTCTGTACATTGCAAGGACACCAGACGAGAGGGCTGGTGCTCCGCCTAGTCTCAGAGTTACCTAATGAGGGCGGCGAATAGCGTTTTATGTGCTGGAGGGGCGCTGCGCCTAAGGGTCAGTGCTCAGCCGTAGGCTGCTTTGGAAGGTGGTTTTGTAATAGGTAGCAGTGCGTTGGTTGAAGAGAGAGGGATACCAGGCTGAGGGTTGAAATACGCAAGGAAGACGTGACAGGCATCCACGCGGACAGAGCGGTCCCCCGATGACCTTTGAGAGTGTGTTGTTTCCACCTGGTCGACGAAGAAAAGAGGAAACACCCGAAGCTCCGGCCTTCTTTCGTGACCTGAATCTGGACCAGGTGATTGAAGCCATTACAGCGGGTCGGGAGTGGCAGGAGTACAATCTCAAGCCTTTCTTTTATCTTTGCCCAAACGAGGTCGATACAATCACGTACCGCCAGGAGATCATGCGGGACATTGAAAAGAATAGCCTGAAGGAGCCTATCCAGTCTTTTGCGCAACAGATGCGCGTTGTGCGCAATCACCTAGCGCAGGTAGAAAAGCTGCTCTACTGGCGGTACCAGAGGGAGAGGTGGTTTTTGGATGCGGTACAAGCCTACTGCTCAGGCGTCCGTCGCCTTCTTCAAGACCTCGATGGAGCGGACCTGCAGTCACGTGGCCTGGTGGCTTTCCACGAGTTTCTCCAGAGCTATGTAGAATCGGAACACTTCACGTCCCTTCTGCATGAAACGGAACAGCTCCTGGTAACCCTGTCCGAAGTGCGGTACAGCCTGGTTATTAAGGGCCTACGCATCGATGTTCGACGATACGAAGGTGAACCCGACTACAGCGTAGAGATTGAGAACACCTTTGCCAAATTCCAGCAGGGTGCGGTCAAAGAGTATCAGGCCAAATTCTCCGATGCTCCACAGAATGACCATATCCAGGAGGCGGTCCTGCAGAGGCTGGCCAGGTTGTTTCCCGAGGCATTTTCTGCTCTAGACCGCTACTACGCCAAGAACACAGGGTTCCTCAACGAAACCATCGTCGCCTTCGACCGAGAGATACAATTCTACATCGCCTATTTGAATTTCATCGCGCCCCTCAAGCAGGCGGGATTAAAGTTCTGCTACCCGCTTATTTCCCCGCAGAGCAAGGAAGTGTATGCCTACGCTACCTTCGACTTGGCTCTGGCGAGCAAGCTTGTAGCAGCAGGAAGACCTATCATCTCCAACGACTTTTACTTGAAGGACTCGGAGCGTGTCTTTGTTGTGACTGGCGCAAATCAGGGTGACAAGACGACTTTTGCTCGCACTTTTGGACAACTGCATTACCTGGCCTCCATCGGCTGTCCAGTGCCTGGCCGGGAAGCTCAACTTTTCTTGTTCGACAAGCTCTTCACTCATTTCGAAAGGCAAGAAGACATCAGGGACCTCAGAGGCCACCTGGAAGACGACCTGATTCGCATCCACTCTATTTTGGAGCAGGCAACGCCGAATAGCATCATCATCCTGAATGAAACGTTCAGTTCTGCTACCCTTAAGGATGCCATTTGGTTGGGCAAACAGGTCATGAACAGGATCATAGAACTGGATGCGTTGTGCATTTTTGTCACATTCATCGATGAATTCGCCTCTATGCATCCTAAGGTGGTGAGCATGGTTGCTACCGTCCTACCAGAAGACCCGTCTGTCCGTACATTCGTACTAGAAAGAAGGCCGGCTGATGGCCTCGCCTACGATATTTCCATCGCCCGCAAGTATGGGCTTACTTACGAACGCCTTAAGGAGCGCACTTGGCCATGGAAGTCTTGAAAGCCTTCCTGATGTTTAAAGATGGTGATTTTGATCCAAAGGACCTGCCATGGAACGCTGAAGTACTCACCCAGGATCTGGCGTTGGACACGTTGTTCGATGCTATGGGGTCGGGGGATAAGTTCATCCGTGAGGTGGGGAGGAAGGCTGTCTTGTCCAGCCTGAGTGATCTGGAGACCATTTTGTATCGCCAAGCAATCCTGAAGGACTGCCTTAACCATCCCTCCATGGCTAGGGAGATGTATAACATCGCGGTAGAGGCCATTGAAGCCCCAAGGCGATTGTACCTCTGGTTGTCTGCACATGGTTCTCCGTCTTTGACCGTGAGCACAGCAAGAGGAATGTTACAGCTCTATGTGTCTCAGCTCAGAAAGCTGCGAACGGTCGCTGAATCGTACGCAGGTGAAGTGGAGTCTCAGGGCCTCCAAAGATTGTTTGCTACGCTGCAAAGCGAGCTTTCTGATGAGTATCTGGCCCGAGTTGAATCCCATCTAAAAGGGCTGGAATTTAGGAACGGCATGTTGATCAGTGCTGAGTTAGGGAAAGGTAACGGAGCTGTCAATTATGTTCTTCGGAGAGCCAGGAGGGGACATCGCAGCTTAGTGGATCTCATCACTGACAACCGCCTCTCGGCGTCCACTTTCCATATCGACCCGCGCGATCAAGGCGGTGACAGAGTCCTGTCCGACATAAAGGACCGGGCGCTCAACCTAGTGGCCAATGCCCTAGCTCAGGCCACGGATCGTATTAGGAACTTTTTTACTATGATGTGTACTGAGCTGGCCTTTTACGTTGGATGTCTGAACCTGTACGAGAAACTTGCCCAAATAGGGAAGCAGGTCTGTTTTCCTG
The DNA here is from genome assembly GCA_034432835.1 of Dehalococcoidia bacterium. Lineage (GTDB taxonomy): Bacteria > Chloroflexota > Dehalococcoidia > Lucifugimonadales > DAOUBE01 > DAOUBE01. The sequence goes on from DAOUBE010000008.1 coordinate 4,227, forward strand.
TTCCAACGCCATCCTACAAGCGAAACCACTCCTTTGTTGGTCTCTACGACGCGTGTTTGGCCCTGACCAAGGGCAGTGCCGTGGTGGGAAACGACCTGCAGGCCGATGGTAAGGACCTGGTGATCATCACAGGAGCTAACCAGGGTGGAAAGACCACATTTTTGAGGAGTATAGGTCTGGCCCAGTTGATGATGCAGTGTGGCATGTTCGTGCCCGGGGAATCCTTTTGCGCCAACATCTGTCCCAGCCTCTGCACGCACTTTAAGCGAGAGGAAGACGCGGCAATGGAGAGCGGCAAGCTGGATGAAGAATTTGGCAGAATGAGTGATATCGCGGACCATATCACCCCGAACGGCATGGTCCTGTTCAACGAGTCCTTTGCCGCAACCAACGAAAGAGAAGGGACGGAGATGGCAAGACAAATCGTTCGCGCGTTGCTGGACAATCACATCAAAGTTTTCTTTGTCACACACCTATACGAATTGGCTCGTGATTTCTATGAGCAAGGAATGAAAAATCACATCTTCCTCCGTGCGGAAAGGAAGCCTGACGGAACTCGTACTTACCGAATCATTGAGGGTGAACCTTTGCAGACTAGCTACGGTGAGGATTTGTACAGCCGTATCTTCATGGTTCCCAGCTCCTCCTAGAAGCTATCCGACCCTGATGGGGCCCCCAAATTGTAGCCCTCAGCACGGGGGACTTTCCCTCCCCGGCGGATGTCAGGGGTGCAGGGGACGGCGTCCCCGCCGGGGTTTCAGGGAGTTGACCCCATGATTATTGTCTCCCACAAGAAGAAGGGGAACCAGGGGTAGCCTTGAGGGGGATTCTCGGTCCCCCTCGACCAAGGGATGATGAGATAGCAGGACGTCAACAAAGCCGGACGAGGGCTGGCCTATGAAAAGGCAGTCAGGAGCCCTTGGGGGAAGAAAAATTATGGCTGCCTCTTTTTCATAGGAGGAGTTCTGGTGAGTTGCCGTCGAATGGCTACGTCTCTCCACCGTGGGGATGTAGTTCTTTGTCTCCTTGGCCCATTGTCTGTCACCCTATTTACGCACAATGAAAAAGTTCAGATAGATATGAGACAGTAGGCGTGGAAAAGTAGAAGCAGAAGGGGCCACACTTCTGGGTGAGAATAGACCAGAAAGGAGGTGGCCC
>DAOUBE010000009.1:0-1599 GCA_034432835.1 Dehalococcoidia bacterium
CCGTGCCCTTGGCGGTCTAGGTGGATCGGGCCCACGCCAGCAGGGACGTCAGGGATGGCGCGGGGAAAATGGCTATAGCAACGTCATGTTAAGTGCATTTAACATAACGTACAGCCCGGTGTCAAGACCAGAAGGGACTAATACCTCAGGGGCGGTGGAGGGGAGCCTATACTTGCATGCGTGGGCGGTACTGCAGGGCCTCCGCCAGGTGGACTACGCCGATGGTCTCGGCGCCGGCGAGGTCGGCGATGGTGCGGGCCAGCTTGAGGACGCGGTGGAAGGCCCTGGCCGATAGGTTGAGCTGCTTCATGGCCGCCTGGAGCAGCCCCCTGGCCGACTCCTCCACCTGACAGAACTGCCAGACCTCGGCGGGGCCCATCTCGGCGTTGGCCACCAGGCGCGTGCCCTTGAAGCGCTCACGCTGGATGGCCCTGGCCTGCTCCACTCGCTGGCGCACCTGGGCCGAGCCCTCGCCGGGGCTGGCCCCCATCAGCTTCTCGTACTCCACCCTGGGTACCTCAACAAAGAGGTCTATGCGGTCCAGGAGGGGGCCACTGATGCGGCGCTGGTAGCGGCTGACTATGGAGGGTGGGCAGGTGCACTCCTTTAGGGGGTCACCGTAGTAGCCGCAGGGGCAGGGGTTCATGGCGGCCACCAGCATGAAGTTGGCGGGGAAGGTGATGCTGCCCTGGGCCCGGCTGATGGTCACCGTCTTGTCCTCTATAGGCTGACGCAGGGACTCCAGGGCCACGTGGTTAAACTCGGGCAGCTCGTCCAGGAAGAGGACGCCCCGGTGGGCCAGGGTGACCTCCCCGGGCCGGGGCCAGCGCCCGCCACCTACCAGACCGGCATGGGAGATGGTGTAGTGGGGCGAGCGGAAGGGCCGCTGTACTACCAATGGCTTGTCAGGCGGCAGCAGGCCACTGACACTATAGATCTTGGTCACCTCCAGGGCCTCCTCGGTGGTCATGCGAGGCAGGACGGACGGGAGGGTGCGGGCCAGCAAGGTCTTGCCGCTGGCTGGCGGCCCCACCATCACCAGGTTATGGCCGCCGGCCGCTGCCACCTCCAGGGCGCGTTTAGCATGCTCCTGGCCCTTCACGTGGGTGATGTCTATACCCTCGGCCTGGGGGTCATGGTCAGCGCCTGGGACCTCCTGGGGGACATAGGGTGGAATCTGAGTCTCGCTGCGGAGGTGGGCCACCAGCTCCGCCAGGCTGTTGACAGGAATGACCGTCAGGCCACCCACCAGGGCAGCCTCGGCGGCGTTGGTGGCGGGCACGTACACAATGGAGAAGCCCTCCCGGCGGGCCACCATGACCATGGGGAGGATGCCGCTGGTGGGGCGGAGGTTGCCGTCCAGGGAGAGCTCCCCCAGGAACATGGCGCGGGCCCCGTCCATCTCTAGCTGGCCGGAGCTGACCAGCACCCCCACGGCGATGGGGAGGTCGTAGGCGGGGCCTTCCTTCTTCAGGTCGGCGGGGGCCAGGTTCACGGTGATACGCCGCAGGGGGAACTCGCAACCGGAGTTGCGGATGGCCGCCCGCACCCTCTCCCGGGCCTCCTGCACAGCGGTATCCGGGAGTCCCACGACGTTGA
>DAOUBE010000010.1:0-7672 GCA_034432835.1 Dehalococcoidia bacterium
GAGCCTCACATCCAGCAGCAGGACGTCGGGGTTGGTCTGACGCACCAGGTCCAGCGCGTCGGAGGCGTTATCCGACTCGCCAACCACCTGGAAGTCCTCCGCCTGGCTGAAGCAGGCAATGGCACCCGCCCTGAGAAGGGGATGGTCATCGATTACTAATACTTTAATCATTTACTGCACCTGACACTCGATTCAAATTACTTGACGGGGTTTCCTGCCTGAGAGGTATGGACGCCTCCACAATGGTCCCCGAGGGGCGCCTGGGCCGTATGGAGAATACGCCTCCGAACTGCTCCACGCGCTCTCGCATGCTAGCGACCCCTAACCGCTTCACATCGCCGGTGTTATTGGTGAACTTGATACCCACACCGTTATCGATGACGCGGAGTCGGATGGTGTTCCCCGTACGGTCCAAGGATACCTGGATAAGGCTGGCCTGGGCGTGCTTCAAGCAGTTGGTCAGCGCCTCTTGGGCCACCCGGTAGAGGGCAAGCTCTATTTCCTTCTCCAGGTCGTCGTCACGGCTGATGCCGTTGAAGCTGAAACGCACCACCGCCTCGCTCTTGGAGGAGGTCTCGGCCACCAGCCATTCCAGCGCTCGCACCAGACCTAGGTCGTCTAGTACGGCTGGCCTGAGCAAGACGGTGAAGTTCCTCAGCTCATCGGCCAGCTCTCGTAGCTGGTTCTCCACCTCGTCGGAAGCGCCCGAGGCACGGCAGGCCCAGATGATGTAGTTTAGCTTTTGTAAAGGTTCATCGTGCAAGTATGCCGAGATGCGGAATCGCTCCTCTTCCTGGGCATCCAGCAGCCTTCGGTTCATCTCCCGGAGCTCCTGGCTCTTCTTCTGCAGCTCTTCCAGGAGCTGGAGCTTCTCCACGATGGTGGACAGGTGGCCAATGATGATCTGGATGGCCTCCAGGTCATCCCGCTGCAGTGGCTCCTCCGTGGTCCTGGGGCCAAAGCACACCACCCAGGGATTGGTGGCGCGGTTCTGGAGCCTGGCGCAGGCAACCTTGGCGGAAAGGCTGGGTAGGAAGACCTCGTAGATGGGGCTGCTGGTTTGCGCCGTCTTGCCGATCTCCGTGGTCAGTTCCGTTGCCACCGGCTCTGGGATGGTGCCTATGGAGGCCCGGAGGAACCCCTGGCCCTGGTCAACCTCCACAAAGGCGGCGAAGGACAGCCTGAAGTCCTGGGCTATGGTCTTGAGGACGGTATCCTGGAGTTGTTCCAGCTTGTGGGTGGAGGCCGCTTGAAGGCTGACCCTGCGCACCACCTCGCCGTAATCCATGTGCTCCTTGTAGAGCAGGCGGTCCACGGCGGCGAAGGCCAGGCGGCGGCTGCCAGATATGAAGGGGACGCCGGCGAAGAGCAGCACCAAGAGCACCAGTTGTAGCACCACGTTGGAGCCCAGGGTGGTGCCACCTATGGCAGTGATGGCGCTGATGACCACGGTGTAGAGTATGAGGATGGCAAAGGAGAGCAGTAAGTAAGCGGCGCTGCGGTGTACCAGCCGCCGGATGCCCATGAACTGGTGCCGCATAACGGCGTAGCAGAAGGAGAGGGGGAAGAGGGTTATGCCTAGGACCATCAGCTCGGGCCTAAGCATGGGCTGAAAGCCGACGGCAATGGGGGCGAGAGCCAAAGTGGCAAACGGGATAGTGGGCGCAGCGGTGCCCACGACCATTATTCTTAGTTGCTCGCGTACAACTGGTGAGCTTGCCTTAAAATAAGACCTGAGCAGGAGTGCCACACCGGCCAGGAGTAGGCTACCACCACGGCAAAGAACATCTGACGGGTGGCGTTGAAGGTCTGTGGAAAGTAAGTAATGCTGATCATCCACATGCCCAGGACCGCGACCGGGGTCAATAGGATCATGAAGTCTATGTAGCGAGAGTGGGGCATGGGGCCTTCTTTATTGCTGGGGAACTTGTAGAAGAAGCTCAGGAAAAGCGCTGCTGCCCAGGTTACGCTGGCCACCTCAATGGTCGAAGCCCACCACAGCCACTGCCCGGCGGCCGGAGCAATGGTCAGGGCCCAAGCAGCGATGATCAGCAGAAAAGAGAGAGTTATTATCTCTGGCTTTCGGCTGGCCCTGGAAAAAACGAAGAAGCTGGTCAGCGCAAAGACGAGCCCGCCAAAGAACAGGCTGCCAGACAAGGCAGGGCTGAATATCCCGGGGTCGTTGGGCTCTTCCCTAGTTGACCCCGTTATAATTTGGTTGGTCGCCGTGCTTCTTACGGTGAACTGTACACCCGCGTCGCGTCGCGATACCCACTCACTGATGGTTACTGGTGCCCCGTCGACGCTGACCAGAATATCCCCTGGTTGGACTCCCACTTCCCAGGCAGCCCCGCCAGGGTGCACTCTATCAATTACCATCACGCCATCTTCTCTGGGAATGGCACTAATTCCTATACGGGAGGGCCCGAGCCTACCCCAAAGGCTCAAGGCGCTGACAGCTACATAGCCGATGGCTAACAGCCACCAGCACAGGCTTATTAACCGTGGCCACGGTCTCAACATTGCGCAAGGTCCACTCTGTCTTGGATAACATATTATACACCTTCACGCAACAAAATAGTCGAGAGACCACGGGCCCGGCCTTAAATCTGATAACTTTTGTGCAAGTGCCCTTGCGCGTTCTTTTTCTTCCGCGGCAATGTACCAGGCGTAGTGGATACCACCGCAGTACCAGATAGCCTGTTTAACCTCGGCCTCAGATATCCCGTCACCGTCAGGGGAGTCGTAGTAGCGCCTCACGATTTCGCGAGACTCCTGGGAAAGGGCCTGGTCACTGAGGGAGAACACTACCGGCAGGGTCTTCTTCCGCAGCCGCAGGTCCGACTTGCCGCTGCTGCCAGGCCACACGGCCTGTATGTCGTTCATAAGCTGGGCCACGGTGCCAAAATGCCATCCGAAGCTGGCCAGCATGTCGATGATCTCTTCATCATCGGTAGCCAGCACGGCGCCCACCTCGGCGGCACAGCGCATCAGGGAAGCAGACTTGAGTCGCGTACACTCCAGTGCAAGCTCGATGCTGACCTGGTGGGTTCGCTCCAGCCGGATGTCCATGTCCTGCCCCCGGAGCGCCAGCAGCCCTTGCCTGTCGAAGACCTGGACTGCCCGCAGCACTCTGGAAACGGGTACGCCGCACCCAGGTAGCTCTGAGAAGCACTGGTGACACAACATGAGCAGTACTGCCAGGGCCTCGAGGAGCTCGCCGCTTGTTGTGGCCTTGGAAAGGTCTGGTCCTTCAGCATCTTGAACATCATCTATCAGGTCCCCAGCCGCCATTAGCAGCTCGATGGCTGCAGCGGCAGGCGCTATCTCCTTCGGTTCGCGCTGGGAAACCGTGGCAAAAGCCAGAAGGGTAAGGGCTATAGGCAAATACCCCTTCTTGGGAGACAGCAGCCTGCCCGGGCTTTTCAACCTTTCAACCAGCAGTTGGCGCAGCTCTGCAGAAAGGCCCGCATCCTCTACAGAGCAGGAGACATGCTTGGCCACAAGGTCAAGCAGACCGCGCCCCAGCGCCTGCTGAGTCGCCCGTTGTAATGTCAGCCTATCTAGACCCACACGCCCATCCTGAGCAGGCTAAGGGCCTTCTGTGGCAGGGACTCGGTCCGAGTGCCTGGGGGTGGCAGAAGCTCCAGCCACTTACCTACCGATGAGGAGCCCTGCTCTTTACTAGCCCATACGCGGCTCAGACTAAAGCCCTCCCTCCCGGTCTCGTAAGACTTACCCATCCAATCCCTCCTTTTGGTTAAGTTATGGTTACTGCCGTGGCAGCACCGTTACTATAGATAGCCCCTCCGTTTGCGTCACTGGACTGCCGCCTCGCTGTTGGTAGGTAAATTGCTACCAAGTCTTAGGCGATTGTCTGTAGAGAACTACCAAATTCGCTACTAGGATGTCGGTAGGTCAAGTTATCGGCGGCCAGTTATTTGGCCAGGCCATTAGGTGAATCGCTGGTGCCAGCGTGAGCATAAAGCAGCAGGATAACCGCTTATAGGGTGCTTTCGGCGGGTTGTATTGTGCTGGGTGCTGTGGTCGCCCTAGGGACCATCAGCGAATGTGAGCAGATGTTTAGAAGAATGCCAAAGCCACCACCGGTAGATGTCAGTAGGCACTGTGTTCCTCTGAGTGAAGTGTTCTTCTACGACTTCATCACAGGTTACTGTCCCCTCTCCGAACTTCACCGGGCTACCGTTGAGCTGTTTCTGGACTCTATCAGCCCCATCTACGACCCCTTGTACGAGCCCGCCGAGAGCTGTCAGTGGTTGGACCCGGAGAAGGACCTGGTCATCGGGTACGAAGCGGGAGACAGGAGCGCCTACGCCTACCCGTTGCGGATACTGCGGCGTCACGAGATCGTCAACGACACCATCGCCAACACACCCGTTCTTGTAACCTACTGCCCCCTATCGGCCAGCGGCGCCGTGTACAGCCGGCTGGTTGACAACACTGTCCTGACCTTCGGCAACACCGGTGCCAGGTACCAGTCTGGCCTCATCATGTACGACTACGACAGCGGCTCCTACTGGTACCAGATGAACGGCAGGGCCATCATCGGCCGTCTCACCGGAGCTCGCCTGGAGCTGTTGCCCTCCAGACTGGCCACCTATGGGGAGTGGCTGGACTCCCATCCCAACACCCTGGTGTTGAGTAACAACCAGTCGGCAGGGAGGGACCCTTACGGCGTCAAGCCCGGCCCCGATGAGACCTACTCGGCGCAGATTAGCCAGGGAACCTTCCCGGCACCAGTCTCTTTAGAAAGGGTGAAGAACTGCGGGGCCAAGCTGCCCCTGGGAGAGAGGGTGATGGTGGTACGCGTGGGCGATGCCCAGAAGGCCTACGTGTTGCGGCACCTGTGGGGAAAGGGTATCAACGACGTGGTCAACGGCGAGCCGGTGTTGGTGATGGGCGGCAGAAGCGCCTGCACGGCGGCCGCGTTCTCCCGCCTGTTGGGTGGCCGGCCCCTCACCTTCAGCATGGTGGACGGTACTCTCATGGATATGGAGACAGGCAGCAGTTGGGATGCCTACGGACGGGCCGTAGCAGGCAGACTGCGAATAAGCAGACTCCGGCCGCTGCCTACCATTTACTGCCTGTGGTTCGCCGCGGCTGTGGCCATTCCTGACCTTCAGGTGTGCACAGGGGAGCCCTCTTAGACAGGGATGGGTAGGAGTCTGGGCGGTCCTGCCAGAAAGAGACTGTGATGGAGGACATCCGCGAGGTCTGGGTGGAGGAGGGGAGGGTGAGAATAAGCTCGGATGTTGACATCCTAACAGCCAGGCAAAAGGGCCGCGAATTGGCGCAACGGCTCGGTTTCAGCCCCCTGGAAAGGACCATGATAGCCACAGCGGTCTCCGAGCTGGCCCGCAACATCCTGCTCTACGCGCGGGAGGGTGAGGTGGTGCTGCGTAGCCTTGAGGAGAGGGATCGGTGCGGTATCCAGGTCGTGGCCCGCGACCAAGGCCCAGGCATACCCGACGTGAATTTGGCGACCATGGTGGGCTACTCCACCTCCGGAGGCCTCGGTCTGGGGCTGAGCATGGTAAAGCGTACCATGGATGAGCTTACCATCGTCTCAACCCCTGGTCAGGGTACCGTGGTGACGGCTACCAAGTGGAAGCTCCTCCATCCCGAGGGCTCCCAGCCAGGCAGCACCTCTTACGCCTAGCGCAGCTACCCTCAGCCTTGACCCCCGCTGTCAGCCTTTGAGTCCCTTCCTGTGCTTATGGACAAAGTACGCCCCTGGCCCTTAAATTAGTGTACCCGCGGCCTTCCCTGGACATCCCGCCAGACAGCCCTAGCGGGCACTGTTGCACGGCTCCAGGGATAGAGATGGAAAGAGGCCGCGCCGAAGGGAGGGAAATGAAGATCACCAAGGTGGAGACCATAAGAGTCAAGGAGCAACCAAGGGTAGTCTGGGTACAGATTTACACCGACGAAGGCCAGGTGGGTCTGGGCGAGACCTGGTACGGTGCCCGGGCGGTGGAGGCGGCCATCCACGAACTGTTCGCTCCGCTCCTTGTGGGTCGCAACCCCCTGGACATAGAGCTGCTGTGGTACAACATGTTCCGGCTGGCGGACCACTGGGGCTACGGTGGCGCAGAGACCCGGGCCATCTCAGCCATAGACATCGCCCTGTGGGACATCGCCGGACAGGCGGCGGGACGGCCCATCTACGAGCTCCTGGGCGGCGCCTGCCGCGACCGCATCCGTATCTACAATACGGGTGGCGGGCCGGACTTCCACCGCGACCCGGTGCCCTACGTGAAAGAACTGCTGAGCATGGGCATCACCGCCATGAAGGTGGGGGCCTTCCCGGTGGCCCACCAGGGAGACGGGTACAGCCTGAGCCGGGAGGAGCTGGAACGCATAGTGAGCCCCATACGCAAGATCCACGAAGCCGTGGGAGACCAGATGCAGATAGGCATCGATGGCCACGGCTTCTGGAGCCTCCACAACGCCACCATCGTCGCCCGGGCTTTGGAGCCCTACAACATAATGTGGCTGGAGGAGATGCTGTCGCCCCGCAACGTGGATGCCCACTTGAAGCTGGCCCAGGAGACACGCATCCCCATCTGCCTGGCCGAGCGCTTCGTCACGCGGTACCAGTTCCGCGAGTTCATCGAGAAGGGTGCAGTGGAGATAGTGATGCCTGACCTCATCTGGACCGGAGGCATATCCGAGACCAAGAAAATCGCCATCCTGGCGGAGACCTACCAGCTCCCCGTTTGCCCCCACGACTGCACCGGCCCGGTGAACGTCTTCGCCTGTGCCCACATCTGCATGAACGTGCCCAACGCTATGCTCATGGAGACCACCCGTCCCTACTATGAAGGCTGGTACGGGCAGTTTGTGTCGCCCAACCTGAACATACAGAACGGGTACCTCCTGGCTCCAGAAGGGCCCGGCCTGGGGACCAAGCTAAGGCCAGAGGTACGAAAGAGGCGCGACGTCACCATAGAGGTGAGCGACCGGGAGATGCCGCACTATCTGGAGTGGAGGCAGTAGTCCCACCTGCCGCTGCCGCCAAGTTCCTTGTCCAAGGCGGGTTTGGCCCTTTACGTAAAACGCCTGACGAGTTCTGCACTGGGATAGCGGTCCTAGAGACGCACCTCGACGAGCCGGCGAGGCTAGCCCCCTAGCTGTCCCCGAGAGGGCCTGCCCTTGCTATAGCTGGAGTGCACCCTCTGGCCGTTACGAGTTTCGTCGCACAAGCCGGGATTTTTCCGTAGTGTAAGCCCTTGATAAGTTTGCACCAGCTTAGGACAATCCTTGCACTTGCCCATCGCTGGGAAGGGGAGCTAGCGTAGGACCTTGGGTTCCCCACGCGGGCCGCGTCCGTGGCGAGTCTTGCGCCAGGCTTTCCACTGCCGCCGGCCCGCCGCCCCTGCCAGGTCTCTGGCCCCCTAGCATTTGGAGAGATAGAGGGCCCACCCCGCTACCACGGTGGGCAAGGACCGTAGGCCAGGGGGCGCTGACCTGGCCTGCCGCCCTCCCAAATACAGTGGGGGGCTAGACCGGCCAGGGTGGCCTATCAAACATAAGTGAGAGGATGGTCTATGAGGAGCCGTTTACGTTGGCCTGTATTGTGCGGTGTGACGGTCTTAACCCTTCTGGCCCTGATGGTGGCCTGCGCGCCGGCGGCGACGCCCACCCCCCC
>DAOUBE010000011.1:0-5033 GCA_034432835.1 Dehalococcoidia bacterium
GCCACCTCCTTTCTGGTCTATTCTCACCCAGAAGTGTGGCCCCTTCTGCTTCTACTTTTCCACGCCTACTGTCTCATATCTATCTGAACTTTTTCAGGCACTTTCCTGTTTGTCAACGTATGTCTAGGCTAGTCCACAAGGGCTAGCGTGATGCCCGCCGAGGCTGTGGGTGACCTATTCGCTATCCAGGTGGCGAGGCCCTTTGCCGATGCCTGCACCAGGGCTCGCCCTGCACCCTCTTTCCGACAGCAAGAAGGATTGTGTTTGGGTTTCACCCCTGGAGGCGTCCTCAAAGGATTCTTCTATAGGCAAGCCCAGGACGGGTCCCAGGATTCCCAGCCGCGGACGAGGTTAGCTGCACCCCTGGTTGCAGGGCTGCGGCATCTCTAGGCAGGCTCTCCAAGGATGGGGCCAGCAGCCGGTCCCAGGGGCAGGCAGGGCCTTGGGGGAGCACACTATTGACATACCGTACGTAACCCACATAGAATTTTAGACCGATGCGTCGGTCTAAGACTGTGAGGCAGCAAGGTGGGCCCGAGGCCACGCGGCAGCGTATTCTGGATGCCGCCCTCAACGTGTTTGCCCAGAAGGGCTTTCACCAGGCCATCGTGGACGACATCGTGGCCGCCTCGGACACCTCCAAGGGGGCCTTCTACTTCCACTTCCCCAACAAGAACGGCGTATTCCTGGCCCTGGTGGACCTCCTGGCCCATCGCCTGGAGGACAAGGTGCAGAGGGCCATCGCCCACCAGCAAGGCAGCATCGCCAAGATCGACGCCGCCCTGGAGACTGTCCTGGAGGTGTTCTCCCGCCACCGCCGGTTGGCCAAGGTACTGCTCATAGATATCGCGGGGCTGGGACATTCCTTCAATAAGAAGTACCTGGAGGTGCGCTCGCGCTTTGTCAACCTCATCAAAGCCCAGCTTGACGGGGCGGTGCAGGACGGCTCTCTTCCCGCCATGGACACGGAGTTGACGGCCCTGATGTGGATGGGGGCCATCAACGAGGTGGTAGTCCACTGGCTGTACACAGGGCAGCCCAAGCCGCTGACGGCGGCCTTTCCCCAGTTACGTTCCCTCCTGCTGGGTAGCCTGGGCATCCAGCCCGCGGAGGGTCATAGAGGAGGCTAATGGCAATGACCGGACGTCTGCCCAAGACAGTGCTCTGGCTTGTCCCGCTGGCCCTGGTGGCAGCCCTGGCCCTGGCCTCTTGTGGCCCGGCCAGACCTGCCGAGAAAGAAAAGGTGACCGTGGGGTACATCCCCATCCTAATATGTGCTCCCATCTACGTAGCCTTGGACAAGGGCTACTTTGAGCAGGAGGGGCTGGAGGTGACCCTGGAGCGCCTGGCAGGGGGCGCCGACATGCTCACCCAGACCGCCGCGGGCAACTTCGATGTGGGCACCGGTGGCATCGGCGTAGCGGCCTTCAACGCCTTCGCCCAGGGTCTGGACTTCAAGATAGTTGCGCCCCTTCACGCCGAACGGCCGCCCATGACGACGCCCCTGGTCGCCTCCAAGAAGCTCATGGACTCGGGCGAGGTCAAGACCATCCAGGACCTGAGAGGCAAGAAGGTGGCTATCAACGCCCGGGGCGCCGCCACCGAGTACTGGCTGGACGCCGCCCTGCGCAAGGGGGGCCTGACCATCAACGACATTCAGCTTGAGGCCATCCCCTTCAACGTGGCCGTGGCCGCCCTGCAGGAGGGGAGCATCGCTGCCTCCATGCTGGGCGAGCCCTTCGCCACCCAGGCCGTGCAGCAGGGGATCGGCGTTATACTTACCAACGACTTCCTGGAGTTCGCCACCCCCACCGCCGTGTACTACAACGGTAATTTCATGAAGGAGCGCCGCGATGTGGCGGAGCGGTTCCTGGTGGCCTACCTGAAGGCGGCCCGGGACCTTTATGGGGACGGCTGGCGGAAGGAAGAGAACCTCAGGATCATAGAGAAGTACACCGGTGTCCAACTGGACGTGATCAAGGCCTCGGCGCCGCCCTACCACGACCCCAACGGGGTGGTGAACCTGGACGACCTGCAGCGGCAGCAGGAGTTCTTCAAGAACCAGGGGCTTCTCACCTACATCAGCGACGCCTCCCAGCGGGAGACCCTGCAAAGGATGGGTGCCCTGCGTTCCGATGGCCTCATAGACGTGGCCAAGATGGTGGACAACAGCTTTGTCCAGAAGGCAGTTAGCAAGCTGGGGCAGTTCCAGGCGCCGCGCTGAGGGGTGAACTTTTGGCAGGCCGTCAGACCGAGAGACGCCAGGAGGGAACGTCCGCCGGGGAAGGGGCCAACTGGAAGATCAATGTCGAGGGTCTGGGAAAGGCCTTCTCCACCGCCCGGGGCATGGTCAAAGCCCTGGAGGGGGTAACCTTTGCTCAGGCGGAGGGTGAGTTCGTGGCTGTGCTGGGGCCCTCCGGCTGCGGCAAGACCACCTTGCTGCGCATTCTGGCCGGCCTTGAGAAGGCCACGGAGGGGTCCTTTTCTATCCAAGGCAGTAACTCGGGCAGGCCCCAGAACGCCATGGTCTTCCAGGGTAATGCTGTCTTCCCCTGGATGACGGTGCGTGGCAACATCACCTACGGCCTGCGCGTGCGAGGGGTGGCCCGCCAGCGCCGAGAGCGGGTGGCTATAGAGCTGATGCAGAAGGTGGGCCTGGCCCGCTTCGCCGATGCCTATCCCCACCAGCTATCCGAGGGTATGCGCCAGCGGGTCAACATCGCCCGGGCCTTCGCTATGGACCCGGAGGTGCTCCTCATGGACGAGCCCTTCAGCAACCTGGATGAGCAGAACCGCTTCCTGATGCACGAAGAGCTGCTGCGCATCTGGCAGGAGATGGGCAAGACCATCCTCTTCGTCACCCATAGTATAGAGGAGGCCCTGGTGCTGGCCGACCGCATCCTAGTGATGACCGCCCGGCCAGGGACCATCAAGGCCGCCGTGGAGGTGCCCTTTCAGCGACCTAGGGATGCCATAACCATCCGCTCCCACCCTAGGTTCGCCAGCCTGTCCTCGGAACTCTGGGGGCTGCTGCGGGAAGAAGTCCTGCGCTCCCGCCAGACGGAGCTGGGCTGACATGGGGAGGAGATGGCGCCTGGCCCTGGGACGCTGGGCACAGACCCTGGCCGGGCCCTTGCTGGTGCTGGCCCTATGGGAGCTGTTCTCACGAACGGGGGTCCTGGAGCCCCGGTTCTTTCCGCCACCCTCGGAGGTGGCCCGCACCATGGGCCGGATGCTGGCCTCCGGAGAGCTTCTGGAGGATACGTGGGTAAGCGTGGCCAGGGTGGTGGGTGGGTTCCTGTTGGGGTCCGTGCCGGCGGTGGCCCTGGGTATGATGATGGGCATGTGGCAGCCCCTGCGCCTGCTCCTCATGCCCGTGGCCTCAGCCATATACCCGGTACCCAAGATCGCCATCTTGCCCCTGACGGTTATCATCTTCGGCCTGGGAGAGACCTCCAAGGTGGTGCTGGTGGCCATCAGCGTCTTCTTCCTGGTGCTGCTGAACACGGTGACGGGGGTGCTGAACACCGAGAAGACCTACTTCGATGTAGGCAGGAACCTGGGGGCTTCCTGGTGGCAGCTCCTGGCTACGGTGGCCTTCCCCGGGGCCTTGCCTCTGATATTCGCCGGGCTGAAGCTGGCCATGGGCTTTGCCCTTATAGTCATCGTAGGCACCGAGTTCCTGGCGGCCAGGAACGGCGTGGGGGAGCTTATATGGAGGAGCTACCAGACCTTCGATATCAAGTCCATGTATGTGGGACTGCTGGTCACGGCGCTTTTGGGCTGGCTGTTCATTATAATATTCGACATGCTTGAACGATGGGTCGTCCGGTGGAAGCCGCTGGCCTAGGCCGGGCAAGCCGGGTAAAGGTCTGGTACCGCGCCCTGCGGCCCTTCTCCTATCCCGCCTCCATCACCCCTGTGCTGGTGGGAACGGCCCTGGCCTGGCACGTGGGCCATGTGGACTGGGGGCTGTTCGCCCTGGCCCTGGTGGCCTCCATGGCTATCCAGGCGGGTACCAATCTGGCCAACGAGTACTTCGACTATGTGCAGGGGCTGGACCGCCCCGACTCCTTGGGCCCTGCGGGGGTTATTCTCCAGGGCCTCCTTCCTCCTAGACAGGTGCTGGCAGCGGGAGCCGCTGCTTTTCTGCTGGGGATTGGTATTGGCCTTTACATCGTGGCACGAGTGGGCTGGCCCATCCTGGCCGTGGGTTTCTTCAGCGTGCTGGCCGGCTGGTTCTACACGGCCAGGCCCCTGGCCCTGGGATACCGGGGCCTGGGGGAGCCTGAGGTCTTTCTTTTCATGGGGCCCGTCATGGTCATGGCCACCTACTACGTCCATACCCAGGACGTTACCTGGACGGGGTTCCTGGTCTCCATCCCTGTAGGGCTTCTGGTTACGGCCATCCTGCAGGCCAACGACATCCGGGACGTGGTGCAGGATCTGGAGCGGGGCCGGCTCACCTGGGCGGGGCTGCCCCACCGCTGGTTGGGGGAGAGAAGGGGCAAACTGGTGGCCCGCGGGCTGTACTACGGGATGATCGGAGGGGCCTACCTCACGGTCATTGGGTTGGTGGCGACGAGGATGGCGCCGGTGGCCACCCTGCTGACCCTGGCGACCCTTCCCAAAGCCTGGTCTCTGGTGCGGCTGATGGCTTCGGGGGTGGAGGGGAAGCCCCTGGGGGCCGCCGTGAAGGGCTCAGCCAGGCTGCATATGCTCTTCGGGGCTGCCCTGGCCTTGGGATACGTGATAGATATACTGACTTGAGGGAGATATCCCCCTGCCCTACGTCCCTCCCGCCGAGGGCTTACTACACGACCGTTCTTATGAAGGTATGTAGCCCGCCAGAAGCGGACCGCTGGGCCAGAGGATGAGCTGTCATTCTTAGGGAGCGCCGCGACCGAAGAATCCGGAGGGGAGGCGTCCCAGCCCCACCAGGTCCTGAACCCTTGTACCAAGGGCTCAGAATGGCCCACCTCCCACTCCCATGGGACGCACGAAGGATGAAAATGCCTTCGGGCCCATGGGCG
>DAOUBE010000012.1:0-6590 GCA_034432835.1 Dehalococcoidia bacterium
CCACGGATCAACAAGGTCATCGAGCTGCTGGAGCAGGGGCAACCGGTGTACTATCACGGGCACAGGGAGCTGAGCTACGACGCGGGGGTGAAGGCCGCCCAGACCTGGGCCGACTACATCACCGTGGACATGGAGCATTCCCCCTTCGACATTCCCCGGCTCAGGGAGTTCATGAAGGGCCTTGTGGCCGGCGGGCCCACCAAGAGCGGCCACCGCACCCCTGCCATCGTGGTCACCCTGCCCATGAACGGCAGCAGCGAGGAGGAGGTCCGCTACAACGCCTGGATGATCAAGCAGGTCCTGGCCTGCGGCGTCCACGGCCTGCTGCTCTGCCACGCCGAGACCCCGGGGGCGGTCAAGGCCTTCGTCGAGGCGTCGCGGTACCCCTTCCACACCATCGGGGTGGGCAAGGGGCTGGACGTGGGACGCAGGGGCAGTGGCGGCCAGGGCCTGGCCGCGGAGATATGGGGCCTCTCCGTCCAGGAGTACCTCCAAAAGGCCGACGTGTGGCCCCTGAACCCCAACGGCGAGATCATCCTTGGCCTGAAGATCGAGAACCGGAGAGCCCTGGTCAACGCTGAACTGAGTGTGCGCGTGCCGGGCATCTGCTTCGCCGAGTGGGGCCCCGGCGACATGGGCATGTCCTTTGGCCACCCCGACGCCCACGACCCTCCCTATCCCCGCGAGATGCAGGAGGCGCGCAGCCGCGTGCTCAACGCCTGCAAGGCGGCGGGGGTCTATTTCCTCAACGGCGTGCGGGCCAGCGACGTGGTGCAGATGATCGACGAGGGCGTCAAGTTCTGCGCCACCGGTGGCCCGGAAGGGGCCAAGACGGCGGACATCGGCCGCAAGCATACCGGGCGCAAGATGCCCTGGTAGCCGGTACTGTGTGCCAGGCTGGAGCTAGACCGTAGCTCGGTCTAGCATCGCATGAATAGGGTCGAGGATTCGGTGGTTGACATGAAGGATATTACCGTCTATACCGATGGAGCGTGCATAGGAAACCCCGGGCGGGGCGGGTATGCAGCCGTCGTGGTAGGCGCGGGCGTGTACCGCCAGGTATCCGGAGGGTTCCGGAGGACCACCAACAACCGAATGGAGATCATGGCCGCCATAGCGGGCCTGGAGGCGCTGAAGGAGCCGAGCAAGGTCACTCTGTATAGCGACTCAGAGTACCTGGTCAAGGCCATGGCCCTGGGCTGGGCCAAGAAGTGGAGGTCCAAGGGCTGGATGCGGACCAGCACCCAGAAGGCCCTGAACGCCGACCTGTGGGAGCGTCTGCTGGCCCTTTCGGAAAGGCACCAGGTGGAGTTCAGATGGGTGCCCGGCCACAACGGCGTCGCGGGTAATGAGCTGTGTGACCGCCTGGCGGTGGAGGCTGCCAAAAGGGGAGACCTTCCCGAGGATAGGGGCTACTGGCCAAGACGCTGGGGACGCTAACAGCAGCGCATGTGCGCACCATCCCCGGGGTCAGTCAGGGAAGGCGACCGGGGAGGGTGCGGCTTGGGTGCAGGGCGCGCCCTGCCAGGGCAAGGCCTGCTCGCCCCTATGGTGGGGTCAAGACTGCCAGCCAAAGGGGCGGCTCCCTCGGCCTAAGGTCATCAAGGTATGCCTAAGAGCAGGCCCTCCGGCGAGGGTCTCCGCGGGTATGCTCGGTCGTGCTTGTTACCGTGGCCACGGTAGCTCGTATCTGACGTGACCTCACGGAGGGTCATCAGAGGGAGGGCGGTCATGTCCTACGCCGAGAAAGAGTCCATCGAGTCGGGCCTTCTGTTCAAGACCCAGAGCGGCTTATTGGTGAAGACCACGGGCCGCTCCGTGCACGTGCACTCGGTGGACGTCAACGTGCACGAGGTGGAGATCGTGGAAGGCCCAGGCAAGGGCAACACCTTCCTTTGCAACCTGGACTACGCTCAGCCCGTGCAAGGCTAGGACGGCGGCTGGGGGAGCGTGGCGTCCGGGCGCGTGCGCTGGTGCCTAGGGATGGCGTGGTGGGTCAGCCGTCCAGGACCTGCTGGAGGCGCTCCACCAGCTCCCTGACGGCCTCGGTGTCGGCGCTGGAGGGTGGTGCCAGAGCCAGGTAGTCCTTCAGGTCCTCCAGGGCCTGGGCGTAGTGTCCCAACTGGTAGTGCAACAAGCCGCGGTCCCGGCGCTCTTGAGGTAGGTGGGGCTGCAGCGCCAGCAGCCACTCCACCGTCCTGAGGGCACGGAGGGCATCGTCCTGCTGAAGGTAGATAGCCTTCAGGTTGCGTAGCATGCGGGCTAGGATCTCCCGGGTGCCCACCGGCGACAGGTATCGCGGGTGCCAGGGTATGCTAGCACGGGTGACCTGGCGCAATCGCTGGGCGCACTCCTCCTCCGAAAGAAGGATGCCGCCGTAAAAGGCGTCCAGGAACAGCTCCTTTACGTCCCGGTGGCGCACCAGGAAGTGCCCAGGCATGCCCACACCCACCAGGGGTACTCCCGCTCGGCGGCCCACCTCCATATAGACTACCGACAGGGTTATGGGTATGCCCAGGCGGCGTTCCAGCACCTGGTCAAGGAAGCTGTTCCGGGGGTCGTAGTAGTCCTCTTGGTTGCCGCGGAACCCCTGCTCGTCAAACAGGTACTGGCTCAGGGTGTTCATGGAGAACAGGGGGTCTCGCTCCCGGCCCAACCGGCTAGCCACGCCACTGGCCAGAGAGTCCAGGGCGCTCAGGTAGTGTGTCAGGTCTAGGCCCGGGTTCTCCGAGGCGGCGATGAGCAGGGCCGCCAGGTCCAGGGGTATGTGGTCATCGGCCAGGGCAGCCAGCCGCACAAACTGCTCCCAGGGGTGGCTATCAGGCATAGGATATCATCCCAGCTTCTCCACCTCTTTCAGGATCTCGTTGGGGTCGGGGATGCCCTGGGTCCAGACACGCTTGTAGCGAATGATGCCATCCTTGTCCACGATGATCACCGCCCGTCGGCTGGTACCTCGCTCCGGGTTCCAGATGTCGAAGGCCTGGGCGACCTGGCCCTTGGGGTGGAAGTCGGCCAGCAGTGGATAGGGCAGGTTGCCCATGGCGTTGGAAAACACCCGGTGGGCGTGGATGCTATCTACGCTGATGCCCAGCACCTGGGCATTCTTCTCCTCGAACCGGCGGTTGGCCATCCGGAACGAGGAGACCTGGTCACATCAGCCACCGGTGAAGTCGAAGACGTGGAAGGAGAGGACCACGTGCTTCTTGCCCCTGAATTGGCTCAGGGTAACCTGCTCCCCCGTATGGGCGGAGAGGGTGAAGTCCGGGGCTGGCTGTCCTACTTCGGCGGCCACAGTTTCCCTCCTAGTGAAAAATGTCAGGAAACCCTGGTCTGACCTTCCTGCCATTGTAGTGCAAGCTGAGCCGGGGTACCAGGGGCTATGGGGCACCCAGTACCCGTTCTTGCAAGCAGCAAGCCTGGTCCCCGCGGGGTCTCCCCCTGGACCCTAACCTTTTGGGACCAAAGATTTGACGTATTGCACCAACTCTCAACAATGAAGCCCCAAGCAACTGTCTTGGATATCAAGAGCGAGGATCTACAATCTGTAGGGTAGGTGGCTGCCGGGGGTGAGGCACTCCCCTCTCCTTTGGGAGCAAAGTTAGGGTGAGGGTCAGAGGGTATCCCCTTTGCCAAGGGGCACTGCGGGGGTCAGAGGGTAGGCCTCTAGCCCAACCAACTACCTGTCGGTACCCAAGAAGGGGTGTGTTCGACCCACCCTCCCGCCTCGGGGCGTCTCAGGGGGTGCAGAGGGGGTGTGCCTATCTGCACCCCCTGAGGGGTGCACACGTACCCCTATAGGTATGCTCACGACTCATTCAGGGGAAAGAGTGGATACCCCTGAGAGGGACTTGGGGCTGCTGTAATCCGTGGGCTTTGGCCCACGGTGCTCTGAAGTGTCCGTTCTTGCCCCGTGGCGACTAAAAGGGTAGCTCGCGGCCCTTACCCTTCTCCTTGGCTCGGCGGTACACCATGGTCGCCGCAGCCACGTCCTCCAGGGCCACGCCCTGAGACTCGAAGAGAGTGATGGCCTTGTCGCTGGGCCTTCCGGGCACGTGGCCTTTGACAACCTCCTTGAGCTCGTGGACCCCCTCCCAGCGCAACAGACCCCGCTCCACCGGCCATATCAGGTCGCCACACTCGGTCTTGGCCTGCACCAGGTCGTCCACCACGATAAGCTCCGCCCTCTGGACCACATCGGCGTCTATCTCCCGGCGCATCCAGTGGTTGCTGCCGGCGGCGTTGATGTGTGTGCCCTCGGTTAGCCACTCAGCCTTGAAGAGGGGGTCGCGGGAGTTGGTTATAGTCACGATGACGTCGGCGCCGCGAACACACTCCTCGGCGCTGGATACAGGCTGCACAGCGATGCCAAGCCTCTTGGACATCTCCTTGGCGAAGGCCTCGCGCTTCTCTGGGGTGCGGCTGTACACCCGCGCCTGCTTGATGGGCCGGACGGCGCAGATAGCCTCGAGCTGGGTCTGGGCCTGGTACCCGCTGCCGATGATCCCCGCCACGGAGGCGCTTTGGTTGGCCATGTACTTGGTGGCCAGTCCGCTGGCGGCGCCCGTCCTTATCTGGCCCAGGGTGCCCGCCTCCATGATGGAAAGGAGCTGGCCTGTCTCACTATCATGAAGCATGACCAGGAAGCGCACCCCGCCGGGGAATACGGTGTAGGCCTTGTAGCCAAAGGCCTTCTGCCCCAGGTAGGTGGCGGGCATGATCTGCAGGGAGCCCTTGGGCATCATCAGGCGGGTCCGGGGTCGGTTCTCCGCCTCGCCCAGGGCCTCCTGGCGGAAGGCCTCCTCCAAGGCCGAGATGCAGTCCTTCATGGGCAACAGCTCCGCTACTTCCTTTTCGCTCAGGAAAAGGGCCATGATACCTCCTTGTTGAAAATAGCGCGACGCCCAGTATATCACCTAGGGACCCGGCTACGAAATACGTAGAGGTAGGGCCGCCGCGCCCTTCTGCCTTGCCCGTTGTAAAGGGGACAGCTCGCAAGCAGGCCAGACCAGGACGGCAGGCGGGCCCTGGCTACAGCGGCGATGGGAAGCGGTGGGCTGCCTAGCGGCGAGCCAGCACCCGGCGCAACGCCTCCAGGTAGGAGTCCACGTCGGCCTCGGTCATGGGGAGAGAGGTGCACCCGATGAGGCGAGGGGCCACGAACATGCCCTCGTTCATCAGGCCCCAGAAGACCTGCTGCTTGAGGCGCTGGTCGCTCAGGGCGGTGTCCCGCCAGTTGAGCACAGGCTTGTCGGTGAAGTGGATTCCGAAGATGGAGCCAATGCCCGTAACCTGCACGGGCACGTCCATCTCGTCGCAGATGGCGCGGACGCCTTGCTTTAGCCGGTCTGCCAGCGAGTCCAGGTGGCGATAAACCTGGGGGGTGAGGTTCTCAAGGGTGGCGATGCCGGCCACCATAGTCATGGGGTTGCCCTGGAAGGTGCCGGCGTGGTTGAGCTTGGGCCCCTTGGTGGGGTCGTACAGCTCCATAATCTCTCGCTTGCCGCCGAAGGCGCCCACGGGCAGCCCCCCGCCTATGATCTTTCCCATGGCTGTCATGTCCGGCGTGATGCCGTAGTGCTGCTGGGCGCCGCCGGGGGCCACCCGGAGGCTTATCACCTCGTCGAAGATGAGGAGGGCGCCTATCCGCTGGGTGACCTGCCGGAGCATCTGGAGGTACTCAGGCAGGGCGGGGATCATGCCCGAGCCGCCCATCACCGGCTCCACGATGACGCAGGCCAGGTCCTCGGCGTGCTTCAGAAGCAGCTCCTGGGAGGCCTCCACATCGTTGAAGGGGAGCACCACCACGCTCTCCACCACCTGGGTGGGCATGTTAGGGTACTCTGGCACGCGGTCGGGGTGTCGGGCATTGCCGGCCGACTTGGGGTCCACCCGGACGCTGACGGAGACGGCATCGTGGGTGCCGTGGTAGCCTCCCTCCACCTTGGCCAGCTTGGTGCGGCCGGTGAAGGCGCGGGCGGCACGGACACAGTTGAGGGTGGCCTCGGTGCCGGAGTTGGTGAAGCGTACCAGCTCGAGGGAGGGGACGCGCTGGCACAGGAGCTGGGCCAGCCGTATCTGGGGCTCCGATGGGGCGCCGAAGGAGACGCCCTTCTCCGCCTGGCGCTGCAAGGCTTCCACTATGGCCGGGTGCGAGTGGCCCAGGACCAGGGTGGTCATGTTGTTCACATAGTCGATGCGCTCCACCCCGTCCACGTCCACCACGCGGCAGCCGGAGCCGTGGTCCAGGAAGATGGGGTAGGGCTTCCAGAAGATGCTGGTGCGGGTGTCTGCCCCTGGTAAGTAGCGCTTCCCTTCCTCGAAGAGGGCGCGGGACCTGGGGGTCAGCTCCTGGTAGCGGGCAAGCTCGGCATCGTAGCCTTTTGCGGCCATGGTTGTGCTCCTCTCGCGCTGGATACGGCGCTGTAGTGATCGATGGCTACAGGAACAACGGTCAATATACCATACCGCCGGCGGGGGCGCAGGTCAACCGGGGAGGACGGCTTCCGTGAGGAGGGAGCGTTGAGGACGGCTGGTCGATGCATAAAGTAGTGGCCCGTCAAAGAGGGGTTGATCCATGTCATTATGAG
>DAOUBE010000013.1:0-1661 GCA_034432835.1 Dehalococcoidia bacterium
GGGGGGGGGGCACCAAACCCAATCCTTCTTGGGTGGCCAGATGTAAGGCTACAGGATGGTGGCCCTAGGTCAAGGCTGGCCTAGAACAGGGGGAGTGCAGAGGGGGCAGCCCCTTCTGCCAGGGGTATCAGGGGCGAATCCCCAAGGGCTCGCCCTTGACCCACACTTCGCTGAGATGGTCACTAAGGTCATGTGACCAGGGATAGTGAACAGTGGGTGCAGGGTGCACCCTGCCAGGGCGTGCCCTGCCGGGTGGGTGGGACAAACACAATCCATCTTGGGCACCCAAAGAGGAGGATCCAGGGCTAGCCCTGGTGCAGGTGTACCCTGCCAGGGCGTGCCCTGCCACGGCCTGGTGCCCCGCCTATCCGCCTACCAGTCGGCCACGCTGCCGTCGTCGTCGTGGAACCACGACGGGATGTCGAAGTTACCGGTGAAGGGCTTCTTCAGTGCCTCCTCGTTGATCTCAAAGCCCAGGCCGGGCTTCTTAGGCAGCTCGATATAGCCATCCTTCACCTGCCAGTCTTGCTTCAGAATACCGTCGCCCAGGGCAAAGTCCACCTGCTCCTGAATGAGGAAGTTGGGGATGCAGGCGTCCAACTGGAGGCAGGCAGAGAAGGCCACGGGGCCGATGGCCGAGTGGGGCGCCAGGTAGATGAAATAGGTCTCGGCCATGGCGGCGATCTTCTTGGTCTCCAGCAGCCCGCCGGCGTGGGACAGGTCCGGCTGGAGGATGGCGGCTATCTGCTTCTCCACGATGTCGCGGAAGCCCCAGCGAGTGTACAGCCGCTCGCCGGTGGCGATGGGGATAGAGGTGGCCCGGGCCACGGTAAGCATGGCATCGGGGTTCTCAAACAAAACAGGCTCCTCCACGAAAAGGGGCTTGGCCCCCTCGATCTCCTTGCAGATACGTATGGCCAAGGCCGGGGTCATCTTGCCATGGAAGTCCAGGGCTATGTCTATGTCCGGCCCCAGGTGCTCCCGGGCCTTATAGACCATGTCGGCGAACTCCTGGATACGCTTGGGCGACTCCATGCCGTGCCATTTGCCAGGAGGGCCGCTCTTGATGGCCTTGTAGCCCTTCTCCTTGACCAGCTTGTCCATGCGCTCGAAGTCCGTCAGGCCACAATGGGCATAGACCTTGATGCGGTCCCTGGTAGGCTCGCCCAGAAGCCAGTAGGAGGGCACGCCAAAGTGCTTGCCGGCGATGTCGTACAGGGCCTGCTCTATGCCGGAGAGGGCGGTCATCAGGGCGGGGCCGCCGTGGTAGAAGGCGCCGCGGTAGATATGCTGCCAGTGGTGCTCGATGCGAAGGGGATCCTTGCCTATGAGGTACTCTTCCAACTCCTTGACAGCGGCCCAGGCGGTGTCCAGCTTCCCCTCCAGGGTGGTCTCGCCCCAGCCCTCGATGCCGGTGTCGGTGGTGATCTTGACTAGCTGACACCGGTACCTGAGCCTGAACTGCTCTACCTTGGCGATCTTCATCAGCATCCTCCTGTAGGCTGCCGGGCCTTCGCGGCCACGGGCACAGGCATATTATCGCCGCCAGCCCGCGCTTGCAAGAGCCTGTACTGGTTCAGTACATATGAGACAGTCGGGCTATTTTAGGGACCAGTTCTGGGTGGTGCTTAGTAAGATACTGGGCTGGGGTGTTGTAGTCC
>DAOUBE010000014.1:0-3487 GCA_034432835.1 Dehalococcoidia bacterium
GTCTTTGGCGCCTTGGCCGCCTTCTCCTGGGTGGGCATGGCGCGGCTGGTGCGGGGCCAAGTGCTGGCCCTGAAGAGTAGCCAGTTCGTGGAGGCGGCCAAGGCCGCCGGTGCCTCCACCACACGCATCCTGTTCATCCATATCCTGCCCAACGTCCTGGGGCCGGTGATTGTGGTGGTCTCCATGGGCATGGCCACCGCCGCCGGCTCGGAGGTGGTGCTGAGCTGGCTGGGCATCGGCATACAGCCGCCGACGCCCAGCCTGGGCCAGATGATTACCGACGCCGGCGTGGGGCTGGGCATTAGCATGAGCCTTCTCCGGGAGGCGCCCCACCTGCTGCTGTTCCCTGTGGGGACGATAGCCCTCATCATCTTTGCCTGGAACCTGCTGGGTGACGCCCTGAACGACGCCATTAACCCCAGGGCACGTTAGCGTCCCTCCGTCTCCTCCGACCGGGAGGGCTCGCGGACGACGGCACTGGTCGGCAAAAAGCCAATATGCCCACCCAGCGTGGGATAATGGGCGAAACATACACGAGGCCTGGGAACGCCTTCCCCGCCTACTTGGGGCGCCTGCCCGGCCAGCGCATCCTCCTCACCGGCCACAACAGCGCTGGGCTGAGCAGCAGCCCAAGCATGGCCAGTTCCAGGGGTACCGCCGCGCGGGTGCCGCGGTTGCACCCGGCGGGTGTTCCAGACCTGGCCCCGCGGACGGGAGTGGCGGTGGGAGTGGGCTCGGGTGTGGGTGTCGGCGACACTTCCGGCGTGGGGGCAGGGCTCGTGGCGCCGGGCTGGGGCGAAGGCAGGGGCCGCAGCCCGATGGCCTGCCGCCACTCGGCGTCCAGGCCGTACTGGTCGAAGCCGTAGGTGCGCCGCAAGGCCTCGTCTATGTTAAGGCCCCGGCGGATGTTGGACATCAGCTCGGCCAGCTTCTCGTGGCCGTACCGCTGCGCCAGGTAGGTGACCACCCACTTGGACACTCCATAGGCAATGATGATGTCATCAGGGCTGCCTCCAAAACTGCTGAGCTGCCAGATGGGCGGCAGCCGGCGGGTGTAGATGGCGTACTCAATGGCCTGGTCATAGTTCTCGCTGCTCTCAGGGTTGGCGTACTCGGCCAGGCCCTCGTTGAGCCAGGCAGGCACCAGCCCGTAGGAGGGCGCGGTGGCATCATAAACGATGATGTGGGTGAACTCGTGGGCGGTGATGCCCAGGACCTGCTCCGAGAGGGCCAGCACCAGCAGGACGCGGTGGTCGGGCCATGCCTGGCCCTCTGTCACCAGGTCTTCGCGCACGGCCTGGGAGCGGAAGGGGAGCGCCGCCGACATGTGGCGGATGTTGTTGTAGGCGACGATGCGCACGGGAGGGCTGTTGGTCACCCCCAGCACCTGGTTCATGGCCTCGCGGGTCCTCAAGGACATGTCCAGGATAGCCTCGGCCCTGGACTGGGTTGGGCCGTAGTAGTACACGGTGATACCTTCGCGGGACACCTCGCCCCACTGGAAGCGGTTGTCCATGTACAGGAAGTCCTGCTCCTGGGTCTGGAGAAGGGCGCCGGAATTGTCCCTGACTTCCAGCGAGTAGGTGATGAGGGTGCCAGGGGGCACGTGGTTGTTGCCGCTGAGCCGAAGAAGGTACTCGCCCGATGTGGGGCCAGTGCCCTGGAGGGTCATATAGCCGTAGGAGTTGATGGTGCCGCCGGGCGTCTTGAAGAGGACCTTGATCTCCTGGATACCGCTGGGGCTGTTGGCCTGGGCCTTGAAGAGGACGCCGTCGGGGAACTGGCTTTCGGCCTGGGCCGAGACCAGTTCGATGCCGCCCTGGGCGTCGGCAGGCGCGGCCAAGGCCAGCGCCGCCAACAGCGCCACGGCCAGAAGTAGAAACGCCCGGAAAGCTTTCACTGCGCCACCTTTCCAGGAATTCTAAAGTATGTTACGCACCCCTTCAACACCCAGATTGGCCTGGGCAAGTGGGAAGCCCAGGCCCCTACCGGAACTCCTCCACGGCAGCCTGGTAGGCGGCCTCCAGATCATTCAGGGAGCCCTCGATGCTGCTCTTCAAATCGTCCCAGACCTCGGAGGAGGCTTCGGGGACCATGGCCAGCCGCCCCCGCACGTTATCCCGCAGCAACTCCAGCTTCTCGATGCGGTCCTCCAGGCGCTGCCGGGCCTCGCCCGTGGCGGTGGAGACCCTGACCCTCAGGTTCTTCATACCTCTCTCTATCTCCCTGACCCGGGACTCCACCTCCGCCTGGTAGCTCTGCTTCTGCTCGGCGAAGGACTGTCCCACGCAGGCCATGGCCAGCACAACCAGGGCTAGGGTGGCCACCGCCAGCCCTGCCAACCTCCTCAACACACCTCCCTGTGACCAGGTCCCTCGCGACCCACCTTACCATTATAAGGCTATATTGACATAATGGCTCGCAGCTCCTACCGGGGTCTTGTATGATTGCACCGGTAGCCTTCCCCCCACCCCAGGGGTTTCAAGGGGTACCCCCTGAGACATGCCTCAGGCATGTCGGTGGGAGAAGCGGGCTCCGTCTTGGGTGCCAATGGGGGGTACCTTGGGCTGGAGACCTACTGGCTAGACCCGCTGCGGTCCCCCTTGGCAAGGGGGACATCCTCCGACCCTCGCCCGGCCGGGTGGGTGGGACAAAACACGATTCATCTTGGGCAACCAAAAGAGAAGGGTGCAGGGCGAGCCCTGCCGGGTGGCCCACCTTCCCTGGGGCGGGGTGCTCAAGCAGGGGAGCGACCCTGGGATGCAGGCATCAGCCGCTCTAGGGTATGCCTGTAGGTCTCCAGGGCGTCGGGAGTATAAAGCACGAAAGTGACCTCCTCCAGGGAAGACTCCTCCTGGAGGAAGGCCAGCACCGTCTTCAGGGCCACCTCAGCCGCCAGGTGCATAGGGTAGCCGTAGGCGCCGGTGCTGATGGAGGGGAAGGCCACGGTCTTGAGGCCCCGCTGGGCCGCCAGTTTCAGGCTCTCGCGGTAGGCGCTAGCCAGGGTCTCGGGCTCGCCCCGGCCTCCCCCGTGCCAGATGGGCCCCACAGTATGGATGACATAACGGGCCGGCAATCTGCCCCCGGTGGTGATGACCGCCTGGCCCGCGGGAAGTCGGCCCCGCTGGGCCACGATACGCTTGCACTCCTCAAGAATGGCCGGGCCTCCCGCGCGGTGGATGGCCCCGTCCACTCCCCCACCTCCCATAAGGCTGGAGTTGGCCGCGTTGACAATGGCGTCCACATGTTGGCGAGTAATGTCCCCCTGGACCAGGCGGAGGACGCGATTCTTGACCCGTACTTCCATAGCCGCCTCCTCATAAGGACGTACCGAATCAGCCCAAGGCCAATGTTACCCCTTGGGCCCGGCCGAGGTCAAAGTCACCCCTGAAAAAGTTCAGATAGATATGAGACAGTAGGCGTGGAAAAGTAGAAGCAGAAGGGGCCACACTTCTGGGTGAGAATAGCCCAGAAAGGAGGTGGCCCC
>DAOUBE010000015.1:0-15910 GCA_034432835.1 Dehalococcoidia bacterium
GGGCACAATAGTAAAATAAAAAGATAGGTGCATCTGCCAGACCTGGCCCGGCCATGCCTTCACTGAGCGTGCAGCACCGCTTGTCCCTGTCGCCCAGGAGGACGGTTTTTGATAGAGCTCCCCTTTGTCCTGGACTTCGTCATCGCCATCGCTGGTGCGCTCATAGGTGGCGCCCTGGTCCTACGGTTCAAGCTGCCTGCGGTGGTTGGCTATCTGGCGGCGGGCATCATGGTGGGCCCCTACACCCCTGGCCCCATCACGGACCTGGGTAGAGTCACCATCCTGGCCACCTTCGGGGTGGCCTTCCTAATGTTCGCCCTGGGCACCCAGTTCTCCCTCCCTCAACTCAACCCCTACGCCAGGATAATGGCCCTAGGCGCCCCCTTACAAATCGCTCTCACCGTGGGACTGGCGGTCCTGGTGGCCTGGCTGTTCAAGCTCTCCATTGTGCAAGGGGCGGTCTTCGGCATGATCATAGCTAGCTCCAGCACCGTGGTGCTGGTGAAGGTGCTGAACGACCGGCGGGAGATGGACACCCTGCACGGCAGGCTGAGCCTGGCCTTCTCCCTGGGCCAGGACATCCTGGTTGTGCCTCTGGTAGTCCTCCTCCCCTTCATTGGCGGCAGGGGCGAGGGTATCTCCTCCTCCCTGGCCAGAGACATGGGCGAGGCCTTGGCGGTGATAGTTGGCACCTATTTGGTGGGCATCCGTCTGCTGCCCATCGTGTTGGACCGGGTGGCCGAGCTGGCCCGGGAGCTGTTCTTGCTGAGCATCGTCCTGATAGCCGTTGGAGTGGCGGTGCTCATGGAGATGCTGGGCATATCCTTCGTGCTGGGGGCCTTCCTTGCCGGGCTGATGGTGGCCAACTCCCGCTACAGCCAGCAGGTCCTCTCCGACACCATACCACTGAGGGACATCTTTGCGCCCTTCTTCTTCGTCTCTGTGGGCATGCTCCTGGACATAGACTTCGTCATGAGAAACCCGCTGCCCGTCCTCATCTCGACCCTTGTTGTGGTGGTGGGTAAAGGGATCATTGTTGGCATCGTCTCCTTACTCTTCCGCTACCCGATGCGCAGCTCGCTGCTCACCGCCCTCTCCCTGGCCCAGATAGGGGAGTTCTCCTTCGTGCTGAGTCAGATAGCCCTTTCCGGGCGCATCATAGGGGAGGACGTGTACTCCCTGGTCATCGCCGGAGCCCTCATCTCCATCATCCTGAACCCCATCATCATGGGTCTGGGCAGCCCCGTAGTCAGATTTCTGACCAGGGAGCGCGCCCGGGTCACCAGCGGGGCCACCTAGCTGGGCCCGGGACGTTGAAGGCGCACCGGTTTTCCAGTAGAGTTAACCACCAGCACCGCTTCACGGGGGTGACATGGCCGCGGGTACAAGGCTGAAGGCCCAGGACTATACCAGGGCTATTGTTGAGGAGCTGTCAAAGCAGGTGGCGGGGGAGGTGCGTTTCGACCCCTTCTCTCGCATCCTGTACAGCACCGACGCCTCCATCTACCAGATGGAGCCTGTGGGCGTGGTGGTCCCCAAGAGGTTGGAGGACGTCCTAGCCGTCATGGATGTGGCACGCCGGTACAAGGTGCCGGTGCTGCCCCGGGGCGGGGGCACCAGCCTGTCGGGCCAGACGGTGAACCACGCCATCGTCCTGGACTTCAGCAAGTACATGAACCGCGTGGTGGAGGTCAACCCGGAGGAGCGATGGGCCCGGGTGCAGCCGGGTATCGTCCTGGACACCCTGAACCTGCACCTGCGCCCCCATGGCCTGCACTTCACCTCCGACCCCACCACAGCCAACCGCGCTTGCATCGGCGGTGCCATAGGCAACAACTCTTGCGGCGCCCACTCCATTCTCTACGGCAAGACCAGCGACCAGGTGCGGGAGCTCAAGGTTATCCTCAGCGATGGAACTCAGACCACCTTTGCCCCCGTGGGCGGCGCCGCCCTGGAAGCCAAGCTATCGGGCCAGGGCCTGGAGTCCCACATCTACCGCGAGGTACGCCGCATCGCCCACCAGAACCGCGACGAGATACTCCGGCGCTTCCCCAAGATAATGCGCCGCGTGAGCGGCTACAGTCTGGACGCCTTTATAGACGACGGCCCCATGGACATGACCCAGATGGTGGTGGGATCCGAGGGTACGCTGTGCGTGGTCACCGAGGCCCGGGTCAACCTGGAGCCCCGCCCCAAGCAGACCGCCGTGGCGGTGCTCCACTTCAAGACCCTCATCCAGTCCATGGAGGCCACGCCCCAGATCCTCGCCCACCAGCCCTCGGCGGTGGAGCTGGTGGACAAGTTCATGCTGGACAAGTGCCGGGGCTCCCTGGGGTTTGCCCACCTGCTCAACTTCGTGGAGGGGGACCCGGGCGCCCTGCTGCTGGTGGAGTTCTACGGAGAGTCCGACGCCGAGCTTAAGGGCAAGCTGGAGGCCCTGGAGAAGGACGTGGTCCCCCGCCTGGCCTACACCTCCCTTCGGGCCACCACCCAGGCCCAGCAGGCCAACGTCTGGTCCATCCGCAAGGCCGCCCTGGGCCTCCTCATGAGCCAGCGGGGCGACGCCAAGCCTCTGCCCTTCGTCGAGGATACCGCCGTGGACCCAGGGAGGTTGGCAGAGTACGTCCAGGAGTTCGACCGGGTGGTGCGGGAGCACAATACCGAGGCCGCCTACTACGGCCACGCCAGCGTGGGTTGCCTGCATATCCGCCCCCTGGTGAACCTGAAGGCCCAGGAAGGCGTGGACAAGATGGTCTCCATCGCTGAGGACATATGCGACCTGGTGATCAAGTACGGCGGCTCCCTCAGCGGCGAACACGGAGACGGTATTGTGAGGGGTGTCTGGAACGAGAGGCTGTTCGGCAGCCAGCTCTACCAGGCCTTCCGGGAGGTCAAGCGTGCCTTCGACCCGGACAACATCCTGAACCCGGGCAAGATCATCGACTGTCCCCCCATGACAGAGAACCTGCGGTACGGGCCCTCCTACAAGACCCTGCCTTTCTCCACCACCCTGGACTTCACCGCCGACTTGGGCTACGCCGGGGCGGTGGAGATGTGCAACGGCATGGGGGCCTGCCGGAAGATGGACGGCACCATGTGCCCGTCCTACATGGTGACCAGGGAGGAGGAGCACTCTACTCGCGGGCGGGCCAACCTGCTGCGGGCCGTCCTCTCTGGCACCCTGCCTGCCAAGGAGCTAACGGGCCACCGCCTGTACCAGGCCCTAGACCTGTGCCTGGAGTGCAAGGGCTGCAAGGCAGAGTGCCCTTCGGCCGTGGACATGGCCAAGCTGAAGTACGAGTTCCTGAGCCACTACAACCAGGCCAACGGTGTCCCCCTGCGGGCCCGTCTCTTCGCCAACATCAACACCCTTAGCCGAATGGGCTGCCTCATGGCCCCTCTCTCCAACTGGGCCCTGCGCCTGCCCCTTGGCCGTACTATCCAGCACAACCTGCTGGGCATCCACCGCAAGAGGTCGCTGCCCCCCTTTGCCCGGCCTACCTTCCCCGCCTGGTTCCGCCACCACCGCCCTCTGGGGGAGGGACGGGCGGGCACCGTGGTCCTGTTCAATGACACCTTTATGAACTACAACTATCCCCAGGTGGGCATAGCCGCCGTGGAGGTGCTGGAGATGGCGGGCTTCCGGGTGGTGCTGGCCAACGCCCGCTGCTGTGGGCGGCCCATGATATCCAAGGGCCTGCTGGACAAGGCCAGGGCCAACGCCCGCTACAACGTGGACCTTCTGTACCAGCACGCACAGCAAGGGGCCACCATCGTGGGGTGTGAGCCTAGCTGCCTCCTGACCCTGCGGGACGAGTACCCGGACCTGCTACGAGACGACAAGTCCCGTAAGGTGGCGGACAGTAGCCTCATGATTGACGAGTTCCTGGTGAGACTCCAGGAGAAGGGTGCCCTGGGCCTGAAGTTTAAGGACTTGAAGAAGCAGGTCCTGTTCCACGGCCACTGCCACCAGAAAGCCCTGGTGGGCTTGGCACCGTCGTTAAAGGCCCTGCGGCTGCCTCCGGGCTACCAGGTGGAGGAGTCGGGGGCTGGGTGCTGCGGCATGGCCGGGGCCTTTGGGTACGAGAAGGAGCACTACGACATCTCCATGGCCATTGGGGAGCAGAGGCTCTTCCCCAAGGTGAGATCCAAAGGTCAGGACTGGGAAGTGGCGGTCATGGGGATATCTTGCCGGCAGCAGATAGAGCACGCCACCGGGCGCCGGGCCCGTCACCTGGTGGAGGTACTGCGCGACGCCTTGTGACGCCTCGGAAGCGAGACCAGATGGTAGATGAGGGAGAACAGCGAGTACGGTATCATAGTCCCTGCCACCCCACTTAAACTACCCCTGCTAAGAATAGGAGCACCCTCCCCCGTCGTGACCGGAGGAGGGTGCTTCAGGAATGATGCTGGCAGTCGGGGTTGCCCCCAAGGCCGCCGCCACTGCCACTTGCCCGGACTGCCAGCGTCATCTCTGGATACCTACCCTGGTCGGCATCGGGAGGGCCGGTTACGCCCTAGTTGGTGACCTCCAGGGTGACCAGCTCCTGGGTGTTGGGGTTGTAGGTCGCGGCCACTTCGGCACCCTCGCGCCAAGCGGAGAAGAGCGCCTTCTCGTTCATGTCCAGGATCTCCCGGAGCCTTCCTGTGAAGGTGATGAAGGCTCCCTGGACGGACCTGATGGTTATGGCCTGGTCCCGGAAGTCCATGGCTACTATGGTTCCCTGAACCTTGCTCATTTCCCTTTCTCCAGAGGCTGTTGACTGGTTAGCCCCTCAGAACCCCACCTGGTCTCCCCCTGTCCGCTTGTCATCAGAGTACCTCAGGAAATTTAAGATGATGTTAAGAGTTGGCAAGAGTTGTGAGCTTCTCTTCCCTTGATGTTCATCGGCTCCTCCTCACGTTAGTATCGTCACCGGACAACCAAAGGGTCCCAGGGGCCAGTCACAAAACTAACCCCTGGAGAGGCTGGTGGCAGGGGTGCACGCCCCTGTACCGTGGTGGGGTTAACCCTGCCATCATGTATTCGTTGTAGCCGTGTATTACCGGTTGCGTCCCCTCTAGAAGCGGGTTAGACTCTCAGGCTAGAAAGGGGCACCAAATGCCAGACCTGCCAGCCTTCCGCCGCTACACCATCTACCAGGGGCCGCCCGCCGAACGGCCTTCCTGTGTGGTTGGTGACGTAAACGGGGACAGCGTCCCTGAGGTGGTTATCGCTACCCGCAACCCGGTCTGTCAGGTGCACTGGCTGGGCCGGACGGCTAATGGGCTGTGGGAGGCGCACCTCATGGACGAAGGGTTCCCCAGCTTCGGCGTGGGGGGTGTGCTGGTGGACGTTAACGGCGACGGCAGGCTCGACCTCATCGGAGGGCCGGACGCCCGGGACAGCCAGGTGTACTGGTGGGAGTGTCCCGAGGACCCTACCCGGCCCTGGACCCGGCGGGAGGCCTTCCGCCTTCCCGCCAAAAGAATCCACGACATGCTGGTGGCCGACATCGACGGCGACGGCCGGCTGGAGCTGTATATCTGGAACCAGGGAGCCCAGGCCGTCTTCTGGGTCCCCCTGCCCGACGACCCTTACAGGGCTCCGTGGCCTAACGTACGCCCAGTGTTCACAGGGGTGAGTGACGAGGGGCTGGCGGTGGCGGACCTGGATGGAGATGGGCGGCTGGAGCTGGTGGCGGGGCTGTACTGGTACCGGCTCCTGTCCGGAGGCAGATGGGAGGGCCACCTCTATACCCGGGAGTTTGAGTCGCCGCCCAGGGTAGCCGCCGCCGACCTGGACAAGGATGGCCAGGCGGAAATAGTCCTGTGTGAGACCGACGGCAGTTTCAAAGGGAAGACCTATGGCCGCCTGGCGCTGCTGAAGGCCGGGCCGGACCCGGAGGAGCTGTGGGAGGCCCAGGTGCTCCATGAGAGGTTGCTGGACCCCCACTCGCTCCAGCTTGCCGACTTCGACGGGGATGGGCTCCTCGACATATACGTGGGCGACATGGGGCTGGGCGACTGGCTCCACCCTCACCCTCCAGCCCAGCGCATTTTCCTGAACCGCGGGGATGGGATGAAGGAGCGGGTCATAGACTCCGGCGTGGGCACTCACGAGGCCCAAGTGATAGAGCTGGACGGGCGCGTGGGTGTTGTGGGCAAGCCCTTCCGCGCCCTGGACCTGGATGTCCCCCGGCCTCGTGGGGTTGACCAGGTGCACCTATGGCTGCCCAGCTAAGCATCCACCGCGCCAGAGCACCAGATCTCGCCCTGGACCCGCTTTCGGGCAGCATGAAATATTGTGTTTGGTCCCGCCCACCCGGCAGGGCACGCCCTGGCAGGGTGCACCCTGCACCCACTGTTCACTATCCCTGGTCACATAACCTCACTGACCACCTCAGCGAAGGGTGGGTCAAGGGCGAGCCCTTGGGGATTCTCCCTGGCACCCCTAGCAGAGAGTGGTACCCCTCTGCACCCCCCGGCCTCTTCCCTGGGACAAGGAGAGGCACCCTGAACGCCCTCCACAGCCTGTCCCGGCACCGGGCCTGCGTAAGGGAGTGTACCCTGCCGGGAGGGGGGCTCTGGGCCGGTACGGGCCGCTCAACCGGGGAACGCCTACTAACCCATAACACAACAGGCCCAGGGGAAGTCCTCCGGGCCTGTTCTTCAGTCTGCTTCTTTCTCGGGAGGCTACTCCAGGAAATCCCGAAGCTTCCTGGAGCGGCTGGGATGCCTGAGCTTGCGCAGGGCCTTGGCCTCGATCTGGCGGATGCGCTCCCGAGTGACCCCGAACTCGCGCCCCACCTCCTCCAGGGTACGGCTTCGGCCATCCTCCAGCCCGAACCGTAGCTGGAGGACTCGCCTCTCCCTCTCGGTAAGGGTATCCAGTACCTCCTCGATCTGCTCCTTAAGGAGCTGGGAGGAGGCGGCGTCGGCGGGGGCAGGGGCGCTCCTGTCCTCGATGAAGTCGCCCAGGTGGCTGTCCTCCTCCTCACCGATGGGGGTCTCCAGAGAGACGGGCTCCTGGGATATCTTCAGGATCTCCTCCACCTTCTCCGGAGTGACCTCCAGGGCGCGGCCTATCTCCTCTGGGGTGGGCTCGCGGCCGAACTCCTGGAGCAGGCGCCGGTGCTGCCGCATGAGCTTGTTGATGGTCTCCACCATGTGGACAGGGATGCGGATGGTGCGCGCCTGGTCAGCGATGGCCCGGGTGATGGCCTGTCGGATCCACCAGGTGGCGTAGGTGGAGAACTTGTACCCTTTGCGGTAGTCGAACTTCTCCACGGCGCGGATGAGGCCGATGTTGCCCTCCTGGATCAGGTCCAGAAGGGACATGCCCCGTCCTATGTACTTCTTGGCCACGCTGACCACCAGCCTAAGGTTGGCCTCGGTCAGGTGCTTCTGGCTGCGGTACCCTTCGTCCTGGACCCGGTCAAAGTGGGCCCGGAACAGCAGCTCCATGGGCTCCAGCCTGGCCTGGATCTGGTCACCGTTGAGCATCTCGGCTAGCTGGTCCAAGGTGCAGTCCTCCAGGGCGTCCACCGCCTCCACGGGCAGCACCCAGCTATCCAGCGACAGCCGGATAATCTTCTGCCACGCCTCCTCAGGGGTACCGCCCATGGTAGCCGAGAGCTTGTTCAGCAGCTCCTGGTCAAGCTCGTTGTCGATGGCGGCCCGGAGCTTGGCGTTGTCCACCACCTGGGACAGAGTCAGGTCCCCAGACAGGCCCAGGGCCTCGCCCAGGGCCTTCACCAGGGGCCTGGCCGACACCATGCGGGACAGGAGCCTGCGGGTTATCTCCCACGCCTTGGGGGGCCTGCCCGTCTCCGCCTCCAGCCCCCGACGGAGCTCGTCCAGGTGCTTGCCGCCCTCCATCTTTCGTGCCAGGGTCTTCTCCTCCTTGGACGTCAGGAGCTGGACCCGGCCAATCTCACGGAGGTACATCCTGACCGGGTCATCCAGTACCTCGGCACTCTCCAGCTCCTCCTCCCACTCCTCAACCTCCAGGGCGGGCTCCTCGTCCTCCAAGGCTAGCTGGTCTGGTGGCGCCTCCTCCTCCCAGCCCTCCTCATGCTCCAGGAGAGGGGGTTCGGCGTCGGGGACGGCGGCCTCCTCAGGAAGAACGGCATCGGGTGCCACCTCCAGCTCGCCGAAGGGGGTAGCGCTGGCCTTGACCTCTTCGGTCTCTTCCAGCTCATCTAACAGATGGTCAGGTTCCTCGGGTATGTTCCTTCTGCGCTCCATAGCTCTCACTTCTTCTGCTCAGCACGTTGTAGGAATACTTGCCGGATCCTCTCATTGGTCTCGAGGATCCTCTCTTTCTGAGTGTACAGCTCTTCAGAGGATGCCTGGGCCAGGCGTAACTCCTCCTCTAATTTTAGTTCCCTCAGGCGCCGCTCTTCGAGACGGAAAACGGCCTCCACCAGAGCTCGTTCACGGGCTTTGAACTCCAGAGGGGGGGTTTCTTTGGACAGAAGGTAGTCAAGATGCTGGCGAAGGTCTGGCTCCAGGTCATCTACACCCCTTATGTTAACATTTTTCAACCAGTGAGTAAAGATTTCTCGATTCTCAATTCGACGGAAGTGCTCTGGGCGCAGCATGGTGGCATGTTGCGCCAGCTCAGGGAACTTCAACAGCAGTGTCAGCGGGTACTCCTCCAGGGGATCGTGCTCCAGGGTGGCGAAGGGCGTGGGCGTGGCGGCCCTGGAGGCGGCCCTGGCGGGGCGCTGGGCCCTAGGCCTTCCCAGGCTGGCCTCCAGGGTGCGCTCGCTCACCCCCAGCAGGCGGGCCAGCCTCTGGAAATAGCCGTCCTGCTGATAGGG
This sequence comes from Dehalococcoidia bacterium, assembly GCA_034432835.1. Lineage (GTDB taxonomy): Bacteria > Chloroflexota > Dehalococcoidia > Lucifugimonadales > DAOUBE01 > DAOUBE01. The sequence continues at coordinate 8,808 of DAOUBE010000015.1, forward strand.
CTCCTCCACGGCGGCCACCAGCGGGTACAGCAGCTCCGCCACCCGGGCTTTGCCCTGGGCGGTGGACACATCGTACCTTGAGGCCATGACGTCGAACAGGTACTCCATGAGGGGCACCGCCGAGTCTATGAGCCGCTGCCACTGGGCAGGCTCCTCACGGATGATCTCGTCCGGGTCCTTGCCCTGGGGCAGGGGCGCCACCTTGAGGGTGGGCATCTGGGGTCGCTCGTAGAGGGCTGTACCCCGGGCCTGGGCCACCACCCTGCGCTGGAACACCCTCCAGGACGACTCCAGGCTGCGGTAGGTGGCCTCGTGGCCCGCTGCGTCCGGGTCCAGGGCCAGCACCACCTCTCTGGCCGCACCCTTGAGCAGCGCCACCTGGTGCTCTGTCAGGGCGGTGCCCATGGAGGCCACCACATTGGTGAACCCGTGCTGATGGGCCATGATGGCGTCCATGTACCCCTCCACTACTACCGCTGTACCGTTGAGGATAGCCTCCCTGGCCCTGTGGAAGGCGTACAGTAGTCTTCCCTTGTCGAACACCGGGGTCCTGGGGGTGTTCAGGTACTTGGGGGTGGCGTCGTCCAGGGCCCGCCCGCCGAAGCCCGCCAGTCTGCCCAGGCTGTCCCTGATGGGCACCATCAGCCGGTTACGGAACATGTCCCGGAAACCGCCCCGCTCGTCCCGGGTGGCCAGCCCGGCCAGGGCCTGCTGCTCCGGGCTGTACCCCTTGGAAGACAGGAACCCCACCAGGCTACGGCCATCCCTGGGGCTGAGGCCTAGCTGGAAGGCCTCGATAGTCTCTCTGGACAGGCCCCGGCCCTCCAGGTACTCCCTGGCCTGGGCCCCTTCGGAGGAGGCCAGCCTGCGGCTGAAGAACTCCCGGGCCGCCTCGTTAATCTGATGGAGGGTGTCCCCCTCCTGGCTGCGCGTGGCCCTGGGGATATCAACGCCCGCCCACTCAGCCAGGCGCTTCAGGGCGTCGGAGAAGCCCACGTTCTCCACCTTCATGACGAAGGCGAAGAGGTCGCCCCCGGTGGCACAGGCCCCGAAGCAGCGCCAGGTCTGCCTTTCGGGGAACACGTAGAAGGAGGGCGTCTTCTCCGAGTGGAAGGGGCACAGCGCCTTGAAGGCCCGGCCCCCCCGCTGGAGGGAAACGTACCGGGAGACCACGTCAACGATATCCAGGCGCGATTTCACTTCGTCAACGACGCCCATCTTCCCTTCCTCTCGGGCGCTAAACGCGCCACCCAAAGACACCCTGGGTGATGCCTGGCCGTAACCTCTCGGCCACGCTGATGGCGTAGTTATCCGTCATACCCGCGATGTAGTCTACCACAGCCCGCTCCACCGGCTGCTCCCGCTGCCGGTAGGCTTCCGGCAGAAGGCTGGGGTCCTGGCAGAAGTGATGGTACAGGAGCTCCAGCACCTCCCTAGCCTTTTTCGACTCCTGGCTCTGGCCCTCCACGTTGTACACGCGCTGGAACATAAACTCACGGAGCAGGTTCATGGCCTGGCGTACCCGCGGGCTCATAATTATGACGGGCCGCTGCCCCTCGGGCAGTTCCACCTCGCCCGTGGCGGGCCAGGAGGCCTCCACAATATCCCACACCATGGTATCTATTCTCTGGGAGTGACGGGTACCCAGCACCCGCGTCACCTCTGGTGGCAGGTCCTCCTCCGTGATTATACCGGCGCGGATAGCGTCGCCTATATCGTGGTTGAGGTAGGCCACAGCGTCGGAGATACGCACCACCTGGCCCTCGAGGCTGAGGCCGTGGTTGGCGCTGGCCTTGAGAAAGTCCCCCCTGGGCTTAGAGTGGGATACGATGCCGTGGCGCACCTCCCAGGTGAGGTTCAGCCCCTGGCCGTCCTTCTCCAGGTGCTCCACCACTCGCAGGCTCTGGGCGCTGTGGGCAAAGCCGCCCGGGTAGAGGCCGTTGAGCACATCCTCTCCCACGTAGCCGAAGGGGGTATGGCCCAGGTCATGCCCCAGGGCGATGGCCTCCACCAGGTCTTCGTTCAGGTTCAGGGCCCGGCTGATGGTCCTGGATATCTGGGCCACCTCCAGGGTGTGGGTCAGCCTTGTGACGTAGTGGTCTCCAACGGGGGCGATGAAGACCTGGGTCTTATGTTTCAGGCGCCGGAAGGCCTTGGTGTGGATAATCCTGTCTCGGTCCCGCTGGAAGTGGGTGCGCATAAGGCAGGGCTCCTCCGGACGCTGCCGGCCCCGGGTCTGGCGGGAGCGCACGGCGAAGGGCGAGAGCTTCTCCTCCCGCTCCTCCAGCCGCTGCCGCAGGTTGGGGCGCCCCGAAGGGCCAAAGCTGTAAAGGGCCTCCTCTGCCATAGCCTCCTCAGGCCGGATAGGGTCTCACCTAGGGTCCACACCCACGGAGGGGTCACCCCTATCGGAGCCTGCCACCGCTCTTCAACGTTGACGAGGACCTGTAGTAGCCCCTGTACCCCTCCGGGAGCAGGGCAGCCACCCGCTGCATGATCATATCCGATAGGCTTTGCAAGACCTCCCGGGAGGGCTCCCCCTCCAGGGGAGGCAGGGTAAAGGGCTCGCCTATCTTGACCTGGAAGGCGCACAGGGGCAGGGCGATGCGCCAGAACCCGCGAATCTTCTCCGTGCCAGTGATGGCCACGGGCAGAATGGGCGCCCCCGACTTCAGGGCCACAAAGGCCACTCCGGGCCTGGCCTGCTTCAGGGCGCCCTCCTTGCTGCGAGTGCCTTCGGGAAATATCACTACCACCTGGTCCCGTTCCAGCAGGCTTAGCATCCACACCAGGGCGCTGGTGTCCCGCCCGTCCCTATCGGTAGGGTACACGCCCACATGCCGGAAGAAGGCCCTGGATATGGGGTTGGAGAACAGGCTGCGCTTCCCCACGAAGTGCAGCTTGCGGGGAATGGCCGCCACCAGCACCGGAGGGTCGGCGTTGCTCAGGTGGTTGGCGGCGACGATGAGGGGACCCTTAGGCGGGACGGCCTCCCTGCCCTGAACATGGAACCTTGCGAGAACGGCCCAGTCGGCCAGTGCCAGGCCCCGGCCCAGGGTGTACAGAATGGCCACTCAGTCCTCCTGGGCGAGCGAAAGTATGCGCTCCACCACCTGGTCTATGCTAAAGCAGTCGGTCTCTAGGATATGGGCATCGGGGGCCGGGCGCAATGGGGATACAGCCCTCTGGGAGTCTATCCTGTCCCTGGTCTCCAGTTCCTGGAGCACCTGCTGGTACTCCACGTTCCTGCCCAGGCTCTTGAGCTCTTCATAGCGCCTGCGGGCCCGTTCGGGGACCGAGGCCAAGAGGAAGACCTTCAGGTCGGCCTCGGGCAGCACCACCGTGCCTATGTCCCGGCCTGCCATGACCACTCCCCCGTTCCTAGATAGCTTGCGCTGGTGGGCCACCATGGCCTGGCGCACCCCAGGGAACTGGGCCACTATGGGCACCTTGCGCTCCACCTCAGGGGTCCGCAGTTGGGCGGTGACGTCCTGCCCGTTGACCAGCCACCGGTCTCCGTTATCGCCTGGGAGAACCTGAAGCTGGGCCGAGTGGGCCAGTTGCGACAGGGGTTCCTCCTCCAGAGGCACCTTCTCCTTGAGCGCCAGCCAAGTGATGGCGCGGTACATGGAGCCTGTGTCAATGAAGCGATAACCCAGAAGTTTGGATAAGCGCTTGCCCACTACCGTCTTTCCGGCGGCGACAGGCCCGTCTATGGCTATTACTCGGGGTTTCCCCAAAGCTCCCTCGCTCAGGTAGGCCAACGTGGCACCAACAGGCATTATAGCATGCAGGCCCATACCTGGAGCACAGGGGGCAGCCCCCTCAGTCTGAAAGGTGAGCAAGGCCCGGCCTTCCAGGCCAGCTTGACAGTTCTCGCCGTGGACCCACGCCTGGGAGGCGACGTCCGGCCACGCCGGTCACCCCGAAGGGCGGCTTCCTTTGCCACTTACCAGTGCCCCGCCTGGGCTTGACGTTGTTTCTGGCCCCAAGTGTCAGAAAAATCGCTAAGAAGTGCTAGTAATGCTGTGTTACACTAGTTCTTGGCCGTATGCGGAATAAGCCAGGGGTAGAAGCCGATGAACTGGCTGGACATCGTGATCCTGGTGGTGACGGGCCTGGCCGCCCTCATAGGCTGGAGGACCGGCATTATCCGTGTGGTGATCTCCCTGGCGGCCATCGCCCTGGGCATATTCCTAGCTGCCAAGCTGCACGGTGAGGTGGCGGCGGCCCTGGCCCCAGCCGTGGACAGCGAGACCACCCGGAAGGCCCTAGGGTTTGTCATCGTCTTTGGGGTGGTCCTGGTCCTGGGCATGGTCGCCAGCTACCTGGTGCGGAAATTCCTGCACATCCTGTTCCTGGGTTGGGTGGACCGGGCCGGAGGAATGCTCCTGGGCGTCCTTATCACCTTTGCCGGGTTCTCGGCCCTGCTCTCCGCCCTCAAGCAGTACCCCATCCTGGGCCTGGAGAAGGCCATTGCTGGCTCCATCCTGGGCTCCTTTGTGGTCAACAACTTCAACGCCGTCCTCCGGCTGATGAGGCTGCTGCCAGAGAGCTTTGGCGGTGCCTGATACACCCCTCGGACTAGCGGTAGTGTCAGCGTGGATATATAATGAGTTTGCCATGCTGAATTCCAAGGTGCTGGTGCTTAATCTGAACTACGAGCCCATTAACTTATGTAACGTGAGGCGGGCCGTAGTCCTCCTGGACAAGAAGAAAGCCGAGCTCCTGGCCAATGGCCGGGGTGAGATACGCTCTCCTGCGGCCACCTTCACCGTACCCTCGGTCATACGCCTCTCCTACCTGGTCAAGCGGCCCTTCGCCAAGAGACGCCTCTCCCGCCGGGAGGTCTTCATCCGGGACCACTACACCTGCCAGTACTGTGGCAAGCAGACTAAGGACCTGACCCTGGACCACGTTATTCCCCGCCACCGAGGAGGCGCCCACTCTTGGGAGAACGTTGTCAGCGCCTGCATACCGTGTAACCACCGCAAGGCGGGCCTCACCCTTGCGGAGGCGGGGATGAAGCTGCTCAAGGAGCCCAGGGCTCCCTTCCCCAACCCCTACTACATCCTTCAGAACGGCCCCATACTGGACGAGTGGCGGCCCTTCATACCCTGGGCCGAGGCCTGATTTATCCCGGCCTCCCGTCCCCCTGGCCAGGCAATAGGAAAGCCCCCTACTTAGTAGTAGGGGGCTTCCTTTCCGGCGGGCGCTTCGGATTTTCTAGCCTTGTCTGTCGGCTGATTGCTCCCCGCTTACCCCAGCACGTACCGGAGGGCCGGCGCCCGCCTCTCGATGGCCTCCAGCAGGCCGTCCAGTCCGAAGAAGGTGCCTGCCCGGGCCGCCGCCAGGACGTTCAGCACCCCGATGTAGATGAGCTGCTGGTTGACCCACGTCCCGGAAGGCGGCAGTTTGGCCAGGTAGAACAGCACCAGCATCGCTGTCCCTGCCAGGGCAGTGAACCGGGTAGCAGCACCCAGCACCAGCGCCACGCCTATCAGTAGCTCACCAATCATGACCAGCCCGTCCACAGCCCCCGACCCGGCCATGCTCTGGAACCAGCCTGCCAGAGGGCCAGTGGCGTTGCTCAGATATCCTGACGCCGTCCACCCAGCCGCGGCGGTCAATTTGGTGTACGCCGACTGGATGAACAGCCACCCCAGACCCAGGCGCAGCGCCAGCAGCGCCCACCTTGGGGGAAGGATCCCACCCCGGGCTACTAGGACCGCTTGCTCCTTCATGGGTATCTTCATGACTTACCTCCTTAGCACTCCTGTCCTTTTGGGGCTTGTCCCCGTTCCACCCTTAATGCTAGTGCACAACCCCGCCCATTTCCCCACTCACAGGGGTAGTCCACGTATAGTGGGCCGCCCATGGCGGGTAGGCCTATCCCACCCCCAGGTCCCATCCCTATTGACCTCCCCTGTCTCCTGGCCCATACTTCCCGCAAAGTGCGCCTCAGGAGGAGATGATGGCTGCGACTGTCCTTAAGGTGGGCGTCGTCTTCCCCCAGACCGAGATTGGGGCCGACCCTGTGGCCGTCCAGGACTTTGTCCAGGCTGTCGAGGACCTGGGCTACAACCACGTCCTGGCCTACGACCACGTCCTGGGCGCCGACCCGGCCCACTACCCGGGCTGGCGGGGCGCCTATAACTACCGAGACATGTTCCACGAGCCCCTGGTCCTGTACGGTTACCTGGCCGCCATCACCCGGCGCATAGAGCTGGTCACGGGTATCATCATCCTCCCCCAGCGCCAGACCGCTCTGGTGGCCAAGCAGGCCGCAGAGGTTGATGTCCTCAGCGGCGGTCGGCTGCGTCTGGGAGTGGGACTGGGCTGGAACCCGGTGGAGTACGAGGCCCTGGGAGAGGACTTCCACAACCGGGGCCGCAGGATAGCCGAGCAGATAGCCCTCCTGCGGCTGCTGTGGACTCAGGAGGTGGTGACCTTTCAGGGCAAGTGGCACAAGGTGACGGCGGCCGGCATCAATCCCCTGCCCGTGCAGCGGCCCATACCCATCTGGATGGGGGGCAGCGTCGAGCCTGCTTTGCGCCGCATAGCCCGCCTGGCCGACGGCTGGTTCCCCCAGGTGCAGCCCACCGCCGAGGGGCGGGCTACCATCCAGCGTTTCCGGCAGTTCGTCCTCGATGCGGGCCGCGACCCGGCCCAGGTGGGCATCGAAGGTCGCATACGTTTGGCGGGAGGCAACCCTGAGACCTGGTCCCAGGCGGTAAGCGCCTGGCAGGCCCTGGACGCCACCCACGTCTCCCTGGTAACCATGGGCGCCGGGCTCACATCGCCTCAGCAGCACATTGAGCTGCTGCGCCGGGCCAAGGAGGCCCTGGCGCTGTAGCCAAAGCCTCGCCTAAAACGCCACGGAAGGCACGGATTTCATGTAGCGGTATGCGTGAGGTACCGTAAGGTAAAGGCCAAGGATAAGCTCGCCCAAGACCCCGGGGTCTCCACCTCACCTGCTCCGGCAGGTGTGGCGTGGGTGTAAGGGACATGATGGATCCTGTGTAGTTCCCCCTGGTGAGGGGGACACCCTCCTACCCGCACCCTCGCCCTCTCCCAAGGGAGAGGGCAGGGCGTGCCCTGCA
>DAOUBE010000016.1:0-6905 GCA_034432835.1 Dehalococcoidia bacterium
GTAGAGCCTGGTGGTGCCCAGAAAGGTGACCACGCCACCGTAGATGTCCTTGCGCACTCTGGCGGTGACGGCTTCCGGGTCCAGGGGCCTGTCCGTTAGCTCCACCATGGGCGAACCTCCACTTACCGGGGGTATGAGGGCCACCTCGTCCCCGTCGTGGAGGGGGGTGTCAGGGGAGGCGTACTCCTGGTTGATGGCGGCCACGATGGTGGCCGAGGCCGGGGCCAGTCTGGGGACCCGGCGGCGTACCTCGGAGAGCAGGTCCTCCAGGCGCGCGCCCTGGGGCAGCTCTACCTCCAGGCGGCCCGTCCCGGCACGCTCTCTGTACACGGCGAAGAGCAGCACTCGTACCTTCAGGGAACCCCTCCCACCTATGGGACGTTTACTTTAGGATACCATCCCTGGAGGCGGGGGTGCCAGCCGCCCAGGGCCGCCGGTCCTGCACGCTCCCCACGGGCGTCATGGGGGCTATGGCGCCACGCTGGCCCGGATGACCTGCTTCTCCTCCGAAACCTTGAGGGCGTTGTTGATCTGCTCCAGGGGGAAGCGATGGGAGACCACCTTGTGGTAAGGGTACCTGTCCTTGGTGCGCACCATGAAGTCCAGCACCCTGGGTATAACCCAGGCCTCATACACTATCACTGGCACTATGGTGCGCATGTAGCGCACCAGGGCGCCGGGCTGGATGGTGGCGTTGACGCCCAGGTTGATGTTCCCTATCCAGAGATACCGGCCGCCGGGTCGCAGCATATCGATGCCCTCCTGCAGCACGGCGGGGCTACCCGTCAGCTCGGCCACCACGTCGGCCCCCGTTCCCCCGCTCCAGTCCCGCACCTGGCCTATGCGGTCCTGGGAGGAGGTGTCGTCCACGCTGAGGACGTGGTCGGCTCCCATCTCTCGGGCCAGGGCCAGTCGCTGGGGCACCCGGTCTATGACGATGACCTGGCCCGCCCCCATCTCCTTGGCCACGGCGATGGCGTAGAGGCCCAATCCCCCGGCCCCCTGGATGACCACCGTGTCTCCCAGGGTCACCCCCACCTTGTGCAGGCCGTAGAAGACCTCGGCGAAGGCGCAGTTCACCGGCGAGACCATGGGGTCGGAGAGCTCGTCGGGCACCTTGAAGACCCAGTGGCCCCGGCGCAGGTAGTAGTACTGGCCGAAGGCGGCGTGGAAGTGGGGAGGCTGGTCGGCGGGGACGCCCAGCCAGTGGCGGTAGCGGTTGGGGCAGGCGGCGGTGCCGCTGAGGCAGGCCCAGCAGGTGCCGCAGTTGCTGAAGTAGGAGTAGCACAGGCGGTCCCCCTCCTTCAGCGGACGGCCCATAGAGTCGGTCCTGACGTTCTTGCCCAGGGCGTACACCTGGCCCGTCATCTCGTGCCCCAGGACTATGGGGACGCTGGCGGCGACGCCCGGCCCACCACCCTTCCAGAAGTGGACGTCGGAGCCGCAGACATTGGCCAGGGTTATCCTTACCAGGATGTCGTCAGGGCCTACCTTGGGCAGGGGGTACTCTCTCAGCTCCAGGGGCTTCCCGGGCCCCTGGAACACCGCCACCTTTCCCGTCTCAGCCATATCTCACCTCTTGCGTGTTCCTATTTGGGGGGAAGACCCGCCAGCAGGCCCTTCATGTACCCTACAGCGGAGGCGATGTACTGCCGCCCGTGGTGGGTGTCCCCGGATATGTGCATAACGTGGTCAAAGTCGATGACGCCCTCGTAGCCCACCTGGTGCAGGGCCAGGGCGTTGGCCCACTCTATCTTGAGGCCGGCCCGGTCCAGGCAGTCTGTGAGCTGCTCCAGGTCCTCCCGCCGGAAGCAGCCGGTCTCGGCATAGCCCATGACTATGTCCAGGGTGATGTCCACGTAATCAACGCCTATATGCTTCAGGAAGCGGAGGTCGTGGTCGTCCTCGCTCTCCAGCCAGTGGGGGTGGATGCGTACTCCAACCTTCATCGCCGCCTCCAGTATATAAGGATGGGGCGCCTGTGGCCGTATTGTACACTCTGGCCGCTAGGCCGTAGGCAGGATGCCTATGTTCTGGCCTCGGCGGAAGGCCACGGCGTCATCGATCATACGATGGATATCGTACTGGGGCTGGAAGCCCAGGAGCTGGCGGGCCTTGGTAAGGTCGTACTCGTAGTAGGTGGGTGGGCCATCGGGGGTGAACTCCAGGACCGGCAGGTCAAAGAGCTGGGACAGGCGGGGTGCAACCTGGTCCCAGGTGAAGGGACTGGGGCCGCCTAGCTGGAAGGTCTGGCCTATGGCGGCGGGCTTGCCCAAGGCACACAGGCAGCCATGGACAATGTCCCTCACCTCGGAGATGTGCTTCTTGAAGGGCCTGCCGCGGTCGTCCTTAAGTAGAAGGACCCGCTCCTTGCCGTCCCACAGCCGGGAGAGTCTGGGCTGGCCCTCCTTAAACTTGCTGAGGTAAAACTGGGGGTAGTCCAGGATCTCTCCCGCGCCAAAGGTGTTGGCGAAGCGAAGGATAGTGATAGGCAGGCCGTAGGAGCGGTGGTAGCCGTTGCACAGCTCCTCGCCCAGAGACTTGGACAAGGCGTACCAGCCCCTGGGACGCCGCGGGGCCTCGTCCTCCCGGATAGGCTCCTTCATTCCGCCGGGGACGTACTTGTCGTAGAGGGCATCGGTGCTGGCAAAAACGAACTGGACCAAGCCCTTCTGGGCCCGTGCCGCCTCCAGCATGTTGAAAGTGCCACCCACGTTGATATCGAAGTACTCCTGCTCGGTGAAGGGGCCGCCCCCTTGGAAGGCGGCGCCCAGATGGTACACCACCTCCATACCATCCACAGCCCGGCGGACGTCCTGGGGCTCGGTGAGGCTGCCCTGGAGGAGCTCCAGGTCCAGGCCCTGGAGCTTGCCAACCCTGGGGTCCCGGGGCCACACCAGGCCGCGCACCTGGTGGCCCTGCTTCAGGAGCCCCGCCGCCACGTTGGCGCCTATTCTGCCCGTTATACCTGTAACCAGGATTCGCACAGCACCCTCCTCAGGAATCGACTGGGGGCCAGGAAAGAAAGGATGCCAGAACACGAAACATAAATCAAGGGCACCGCCTGTTAGGGCATGCAAAGGCCCTGTATGGTGAAAAAATCTCATTATCGCCCATAAATTGCCCTAATATGGGCTTGCTGTACAAAGCTGTATCTGCTATAAAGGACACCATACAGCATGAGTCTGATAAGGAGGTGCCCATGCAAGCCTATTGCGTTAAGTGCCGGACTTCCCGGGAGATGCGGAATCCCCAAAGGATCACCATGAAGAACGGTCGGCCGGCCACGCAGGGGCAGTGCCCGGTCTGCGGTACCAAGATGTTCAGGATCGGCAAGGGATAGCCTAGAGCACGGCTTGCCCCAGTAGCCCTTAGGTCTAGCCAAGGGGAGGACTATCCGTCAGGCGAAGAGGTGTGGGATGGTGGTTGTGCGGCGATTCCTGATGGGTGTTCTCAGGTCTCAGGTCCATGGCGCTGGTGGCCCGCCAGTAGTGCCATACCCCCACCAGCGGGCGCCAGGAGAGATTGCCTTTGCCCGAAAGGGACTGCCTTTCTGGGCAGAGGTCCTGCCCAGAAGCAGGTCCGGTCAGGCCAGATGTGTGGCCTGGCCTGACCGGACTGGGTCTGTTATTGCCTCTAAATTCCGGGCCGGGCCATTTCAGGCCCAGGTCATGGTTGCTCTTTGCCTTCCGCGCAGCGTAGCGGACTGACACCTCGCCCCCACGAGGCCAGCCCGTAGTCGGTTTTTTGCCCCTATGCCGCCACAGGTTGTGCGAGGGCATCTCCCCCGGCGGCGCACCCCCATTCTCACGGCCCACCCTTGCCCTGGGTGGGCCACATCCAACAACACCAAGTCTTGGTCCAGGTCGCTCTCTAGCCTCAAAGGGGCTAAAGACAGCACCGTTGAGGGAAATACAGGCGGCGGCTAGCCCTGGCGGGAGACAGCCAGGTTCTTGAAGGCTGGGATGTACATCCGTTCTGTGTACTCCTTGACCATACGCCTGGCACAGAAGAAGGGGACGGTGGAGCGAATGGCTTCCTTCACCTTACGCACCCAGCCATGGGGCACCCCGTTGCGGTCACGGTCGTAGAACAGGGGGACCACCTGCTCCTCCAGCAGCTGGTAGATGGACTCGGCGTCCACTCTGTCCTGCTCCTCGGAACTGGCCCGCTCTGCGCCGTCGCCAACGGCCCAGCCGTTGGCGCCGTTGTAGCCTTCGTACCACCAGCCGTCCAGGATGCTCATGTGGATGGCGCCGTTAAGGCAGGCCTTCATACCGCTGGTGCCCGATGCCTCCAGGGGGCGCCGCGGGTTGTTGAGCCACACATCCACCCCCTGGACCAGGTAGTGGGCCACGTGCATGTCGTAGTCTTCCACAAAGCAGATACGGCCCTGGAACTGCCTGTCCTTGGCGGCGCTATAGACCTGCTTCAGAAGGTGCTTGGAGGCCAGGTCCGCGGGGTGGGACTTGCCTGCAAAGACTATTTGCACCGGCTGCCAGGGGTTGTTGAGGATGCGCTTCAGCCGCTCAACATCCTTGAAGAGTAGCGTAGGCCGCTTGTACTCAGTGAAGCGGCGGGCAAAGCCTATGGTCAGCACCTCCGGGTCCAGCAGGGCCCCCATGGCCACCACCTGGTCGGAGGTAGCCTGGCCAGAGCTCCAACGGCGGGCGGCCCTCTCTCGGATGCCGCCTATGAGCTTCCGCTTGAGCTGCTGCCGCACCGCCCACAGCTCCTCGTCCGGTACCTCCAGCACCTTGTCCCACAGGCTGGGATCATCCTGGCGGTGGAGCCAGTCGGCGCCCAGGTACTTCCTGTACAGCTCGTCCGCCTCGGGGGCCACCCAGGTGGGCACGTGGATGCCGTTGGTGACGTGGGTGATGGGCACTTCGTCCTCGGGGACGCCCGGCCACAGAGACTTCCACATGCGGCGGGTAACCCGGCCGTGGAGCTTGCTGACGCCGTTGCGGTAGGCCGAAAGCCGCATCCCCAGGGCGGTCATGTTAAAGGTCATGCCGTTGGCCCCCTCCTCCTCCCCCAGCCTGAAGAAGGTCGCCTGGTCAATGCCCAGGTCCCTCCAGTAGGAGTGCAGGTAGCGTCTCACCAGGGAATCCAGGAACACCTCGTTGCCCGCGGGCACCGGCGTGTGGGTGGTGAACACCGTGTTGGCCTTGACACGCTCCACTGCCTCATTGAAGGGCACCCCCTTCTGCACCTGCTCTCGCACCCGCTCCAGCATCATGAAGGCCGTATGACCCTCGTTGGCGTGCCATACCGAGGGCTCGATGCCCAGGGACCGAAGCACCCGCACGCCGCCCACGCCCAGGACGATCTCTTGCTGGATGCGCTGCTCGCGGTCGGCGGTATAGAGGCGGGCGGAGAGCTTGCGGTCGGGGGGAGCGTTCTGCTCCACATCGGTGTCCAGAAGATAAACGTCGGTACGCCCTACCCGCACCCGCCAGACAGCGATGTACACGGAGCGTTCGTCCAGGGGCAGTTGGACCAGCAGGGGCCTGCCGTCGTGGCCCCAGACCCGCTCCACGGGCGCCTCGGCGAAGTTTAGCTGCTGGTAGCTCTCCTCCTGCCAATCGCTCTGGGAGATGTACTGGTGGAAGTAGCCCTGGGGGTACATGAAGCCGACGCCCACCAGGGGGAGGCCCATGTCGCTGGCCTCTTTGCAAATGTCACCGGCCAGAATGCCCAGGCCCCCGGCGTACAGGGGCAGGGAGTTGTGGATGGCGAACTCCATGGAGAAGAAGGCCACCGGCCCCGGCATCAGGCCGGGGTGGGCGGTGGAGAACCATGTGCCTGTGCTGGACCTGGCCTCGTCAAAGGCCGCCATGACGGAATCGTACAGGCGGAGGAAGGTGGGGTCACTGGCCGCCGACCTCAGCTTCTCGGGGTGGACCTCCAGGAGGAGCTTGACCGGATTGTGGCCGCTCAGCCTCCACAACTGGTAGTCCAGGGCCCGGAAGAGCTCCCTCGCCTGGGGATTCCAGCTCCACCAGAGATTGTGGGCAAGCTCGTTCAGCCTCCCTATGCGCTGCGGCACACTAGTATCCTCGCTTGAGCGCATGCCACCTCCGATCACTCCACGTAACGTTTCCAGGGCGGGAGTCGCAGGGCCCCGCTGGCCGCTCACCGCACTCCACCCACACCCACCAGGGTCTCTAGTCTATGGTAACAAAGGAAGTAAGGCTCCTCATAGAACCTGGCCCCGCGATTTTGGCACGTCTGAGCATGCCAGGCCCACCGGGGCACAAGGCCCGGACCACAAACAGTGCCCCGAGGTCTCCAGCCCCTGCAGCGTTACATGATAGGTGCCCTTGGGTCAGGATGGGGGGTAACGCGGACAAGGTAAAGGGTAATATTTCGACCAGACCGGGAAAGGTTGGCTGGTCTGTTTAGCGTTGTCAGTTGCTCCCACCATTAGCTATCCAGTCGATGCATCCAGAGGCCCTTCCTCGGAGATACAGCCGTGGCTGGCCCGTTCCCAGGGGCCCGGCAGTGGAAGTCCCTTCTGTGGCGGAGGGGGTGGGATTCGAACCCACGATCCGCAGAGCGGATAACGGTTTTCAAGACCGCCGCCTTAAACCGCTCGGCCACCCCTCCCTCACCAAAACAGATGTACTTAGTGCAATATTTTATGATATCCTATGCTTGACATCAGCGCAACGAGCTTCGTACCAGGCCCCTTGTGGAGACGCCTCACCCGGCCGGGCGGGGCAGGAAAGGCCGCACCCTGAGGAGGCCCCCTGTCTTTTCATTGCAGGGGCTGTGCGCCTATGTTATAATTTCGGGCAGAGAGAAATTAGAGAGAGTAGAGAGTGCGCCTGGAGGGATGTTAACTAAAGAGTCCAAAGACAAGATAGTCCAAGAGTTCCGCCAGCACGAGCGCGACACTG
>DAOUBE010000017.1:0-3422 GCA_034432835.1 Dehalococcoidia bacterium
CGGTGAACGAGACCGTGGCTCTCATCCGCGAGGCGGGTGGCCAGGCCGTCGCCAGCTTCGGCGACGTATGTAGCTACCAGTACGGCCAGGAGCTGGTACAGACCGCCATAGATACCTACGGCAAGCTGGACATCCTGGTCAACCTGGCAGGGACCATGCGAGGCTGGACCATCTTCAACACCAACGAGGAGGAATGGGATACGGTGGTGGCCGTCCACCTCAAGGGCACCTTCAACACCACCCGCTTCGCCGCCGAGCACTGGCGGGAGCGCTTCCAGCAGCGGGGCGAGAGGGGCGGTAGGCTCATCAACTGCGGCTCCGATGCCGGGCTGGTGGGCTCGGCGGCACGCCCCAACTACAGCGCCGCCAAGGAGGGAATCGTGGGCTTCACCCGTAGCTGCGCCCGCATGCTGGGCCAGTACGGCGTCACCTGCAACACCATAGCCCCCGGCGCCACTACCCGCTTCACCGACTGGTTCCTCAAAGCCAAAGGCCAGATCAAGGAGGGCGACCCCCTCCCCAGCCAGTCGGCCCAGGGGTCCAACCGCGACCCCATGACCATAACCCCCCTGGTGATCTACCTGGCCAGCGACGAGGCCGACTACGTCAGCGGGCGGGTCTCCTATGTCCACGACGGCACCATCTCCCTGGTCAGCGAGCCCGTCCCCGAGCGGACGCTGTATTCTCCCAACCCTCTGTGGGAGGTGGATGAGCTGTTCAAGGCCTTCAAGAGCACCCTGGGCGTTGGCCTCAGCATCCCACCCTACCGGGACTGACCCTGCGGGCCCTGGCAGTGTGAACTCCCTATGGCACGGAAGGCCGGCAAAAGCAGGGGGCGGGTCTTAGCCCGCCCCCTGCCCCGTTTCCTGGCCAGGCAACGGCTGTACTGCCCACCTACTGGGCCGGCTCCAGCTCGTTGAGGATAAGGTTGAAGGTCAGGTGCCAGAAGGCGCCGTTAACGTAGGGATTCTCCGCCGTGGGCCAGTTCTTCCAGTAGGTGGTGTTCATGGGTATGCGGTGGTACCACTCCACTAGCTGGACGTCCGGCAACTCCCTTAGCCAGATCTCCATGGCCTGACGGGTCAGGTCCCTGAGTTGGGCCTGGTCAGTGATGGGAGCCAGGGCCATTCTGTCCACTATCTGGTCGAACTGGTCGTTCTTCCAGCGGTAGAAGTTCACCAGATGGGCTCCGGGCACTGCCGTGGTAGCCGACTGGTACAACCTCAGGGTGAAGTACGGGTCACCAGTAACGCTGCCGCCGTGCCCCCGCAGGTGGCAAGTGAAGTCCCCCTGGTCCACCCTCTCGCTGACGTCTGGGGGCTGAGCGAAGGAGGCATCTATCCCGTTGTTCTTGAGCATCTGGGCCACCACAGGCCCTATGTCGGCGAAGATGGCCCAGCCCAGGACCTCACACTTGACGGTCTGGCCGTTCCGCTCCCACAGCCCTTGCCGGTTCTTGGTGAAGCCGGCCTCCTGCATCAGCCTGTCGCCCTGCTGGGGGTCGTACTTGTCCGTGGGGTACCGCTCCAGCAGGCTTGCCAGCTCGTCGGTAAAGGGTTGCAGGCCCGGGTACGAAGGCCAAGGTAACTTGGAGATGGTGCCAGCGCCCTCGTAGGCCACCTCTATGAGCTGTTCCCGGTTGATATAGTAACTAATAGCCCAGCGGACCCTGGAATCGTTGAAGGGCTCCACGCTGTCGTTCATAAGCAGCGAGATAGGCCACCAGTCGACGTAGCCGTAGGGTTTCTCGCGCCCTATGTGGGTGGTCACGTTGGGGTTCTGGTCCAGTATGGTCTTCATGGTGGTGGGACGCAGGTCCAGGCTGGCATCCACCTCGTTGTTGATGATAGCCTGGGCCGTCTGCACCTCTCCCACCCAGGGCAGGTAGATGATGCGCTCAACCTTGGGCAGCTCCGCGAAGCCCTCTCTACAGGCCCACCACTGGTCGCAGCTAGCCACCCGGTCTATCACCTTCTGCTCCGGCGAAGCCGCCACCACCCTCCAGGGGCTGGTGGTCACCGGCCAGCCCTTGGACAGGTCGAAGTGAGTAAAGGTGGTCCAGTCCTGGCCCTCGAAGGTGTGTTTGGGCACCGGATAGACGCCGATGTCGAACTTGTAGGTGATGAAGTGGTGGAACTTGGGAGCGGGGACCTTGAAGTTGAAGCGAACGGTCTGGGGGTCTATGACCTCGGCGTTCTCCAGGAACTGTTGGACGTCCACACCCCAGCGGACCTGGGAACCCAGGTCCCGTAGGGAGTTGAAGGTGAAGGCGATGTCCTCCGCCGTCATGGGGGTGCCGTCGCTCCAGGTTATGTTTGGCCTCAAGCGATAGGTGAGCTGCCTGAAGTCGGAGCTGTACTCCCAGCTCTCAGCCAGCCAGGGGATCTCCTCGTCGGCGAAGGCGCTGTAATAGTAAAGGGGCTCGTAGAAGATGCCTGGGCCGTTCTGGTGGTTGGCACCGATGGCGTAGGGGTTCCACAGCTCATGGTCTACATACCGCCCTTCTCGACCAGACCAGATCAATCTCAACTCGCGGTTGCGTGGTACCTGTCTTAGGCCGGTGGGGGGACCGCCCGGGGTGGGGGTAGGGCTAGCCACAGCGCCAGCAGTGGTGGTAGGCGTGGGGGAGGGGGTAGGGGTTGCCGCTGGGCCACAGGCTACCAAGGCTAACAGGGTGGAGACCAGAAAGGCACCGAGGACCATTGTGGGGGTTAACCGCACCTTTGCCATGATTCCCTCCTAATCGCCCCGGGACGGTAAAATCATGGTATAATGGGCGCTAGATTAACGTAATTACAACATTCATGTAGGATATTGTCAAGTATCTGGCCCGGCGACTTGACTCACCATAATTCTGTTGCTAACATAAACGCCACTTAAAAAGTTAAGAGGAAGTCCCTACACCTGTAAATCACTCGCTTCAGCCAGGGGTGGTCATGAGAGTGGATTACGTACTCCGGCGAGCTGGCCTCTTCCTCGTGATCGTCTTTCTGGCCGCCACCCTGAACTTCTTCATCCCCAAGTTCTCTGGCCAGGACCCCGTCCGTGAACGCCTGATCCAAGAGTCCATCCGGGGCGGCTACCTCCAGCAGGGCATCAATGAGATGGTCAAGACCTACCAGGAGAAGTTCGGCCTGGACAAGCCCCTTTGGATCCAGTACCGCAACTTCCTCTGGGACATGGTCCGCCTAGATTTCGGCTACTCCATCTCCAACTACCCCCGCACCGTCAAAGGCATCATGGCCGAATCCCTGCCGTGGACCATTGGGCTCCTGGGCATGGTTACCATCATCGCCTTCGCTGTGGGTACCTTATTGGGGGCCCTCCTAGGCTGGCCCAGGTCTCCCCGCTCCCTCAAGCTCATGATGCCCCCTCTGCTCACCCTCTCGGCCATCCCCTACTACCTGCTGGGGCTGGTACTG
>DAOUBE010000018.1:0-1781 GCA_034432835.1 Dehalococcoidia bacterium
CACACTGCCGTCGCCACCAGAAAGTAAACCACCGGCTGCCACGAGCCCGTGAAGTTGGAAAAGCTGCTGTCCCAGCCCAGGGGGGTAATGATAGAGTAGCCCAAGGTCCACCCCGTAACCACCAGGTAGTAGCTCAGGATGGCGAACCCTATGACGGCGACGACCGCCCCAACAGTCCAAAGCCCTGGCCGGATGGACTGTAAAGCGCCCACAATGCCCCGGCGGTACTCCCTTCCTGCTGCCATCTCGAACATCATCAGGGGAATGCCGCAAGTCAAAATGGCGACCACGTAGGGGATTAGGAAAGTACCTCCCCCATTGGCTCCAGCCACGTACGGGAACCGCCATATGTTGCCCAGCCCCACCGCTGACCCAATGGCGGCAGCCAGAAACCCCATCTGCGACGACCAGCGCTCACTCCTTCCAGTGGCAGGTCTTGCTTCCAATATCTACCTCCAGTGCCTTCAGTGGGCATCTCAGCCCTCCTGCCCAGAACCTAACCCCTCACCGTGAGGCAGCCATGATGTCCCTCGCCAAGACCGTGAAGAGGCCGTGACAGCGCCTCCACCACCCAAAAGCCCTCGGTCCCAGGAGCCTTCACAGTCCTTTCACATCTCACCCTGCCCTTTTCACGCCTGTGCTATACCTGCCCATCATACTTCTTGGCTAAAGAGACGGTGCAAGGAGGTGCGCCATGTGGTGGGGAGTTCACGAGGGAATGGGCTGGTGGATGCTTTTTGGAGGTATCTGGATACTCCTGTTCTGGGGAGCCATCATCGGCCTCATTATCTGGGGCATCCGGGCACTGACGGGCCGGCCTGAGCCGCGCCACGACCTGGACGACCCCCTGGAGATCGCCAGGCGCCGCTATGCCCGGGGCGAGATCACCCGCGCCGAATTGGAGGAGATCGAGTCCACTCTCCGAGGACAGCGAGGCGCTCGCACTTAGCCACCCACTTAAGGGACGACAGCACCTATGGCGGCCCTAGACCGGCCCAAGCCCGTATCTTTTGAATCTTGTTATCTGTGCCTTAAACAGCGTACCCTCAATACTTGCCGGTTATGACAAGACCTTTGGTAAAGGAGGGTCAGAATGGCGGGCACAAATAGGGTCACCGGACGGCTTTTGGAGAATCCACGCTGGATCACAGCCCTTTTCAATAACACCGAGTTCGCCTGGCTCTGGCTTATGGCCCGGGTGTACATAGGCTGGCACTGGCTGGACTCGGGCTGGGGCAAGCTCACCTCGGATAGCTGGATGAGCGGTGGCACCGCCCTCCAGGGCTTCTGGCAGCGGGCCGTGGTGGTCCCGGACCCTCCCGGCCGGCCTCCCATCGCCTATGACTGGTACAGGGAGTTCCTGGAGTTCATGCTTAACGCCCAGGCCTACACATGGTTCGCCAAGTTGGTGGCCGTTGGTGAGTTCGCTGTGGGTATCGCTCTCCTGGCTGGCATCTTCACCGGCATCGCCGCCTTCTTTGGCGCCTTCATGAACTGGAACTTCATGCTGGCTGGCTCGGCCAGCACCAACCCGGTCATGGGCCTGCTTGGCCTTGGCATCGTCCTGGCCTGGAAGACCGCCGGCTGGTGGGGCCTGGACCGCTGGGTCCTCCCCATGCTGGGGGCCCCTTGGCAGCCCGGCCGCCTCTTCGGCCACGAGGTGGCGGTGCCGGGCCGCCGGCCCCAGACCGTGGCCGGTGAACTCCAGCAGTGGGCGGGCATCCTGGTAGCCGTAGGCATGGCCCTCTTCGCCCTCATCACCCTCACCGGAGCGTGGCAGA
>DAOUBE010000019.1:0-8619 GCA_034432835.1 Dehalococcoidia bacterium
GGTCCCGGCAGGCCTGGAGGGTTCCCCTCTGTCTCTTGGCCTACTTGGCCACGCCCCGCTGCCCCTCCAGGGCGTCCCGCAGCCAGTCCGGGTGCATGGGCATCAGTGGCGAGGGGATCTGGTCGGGTGCGAAGAAGCCCGCATCCACCATCTCCCGGCCATCGGGCCGGACCTCTCCGCCCACTGGCCTACACAGGAAGGAGATGGTGACGAACTGGACTACCCTGCCGTCGGGGTAGCGGAAGGTCTGGGAGTAGGGGTCGGAGTAAACCCCCACCATGTACTCTGGAGCCACCTCCAGGCCCGTTTCCTCCCGCACCTCTCGGACCACGGCGCGCTGGGCTGTCTCGCCAGGCTCCACGTGGCCCGTGGGGATGCCCCAGGCCCCCAGGTCTGCCCGCAGGCCCAGGAGCACCCGCCCCTGGTGGTCCAGCACCACCGCAGCGACGCCCGGCTCCACCCTCTGGGCCATGGGGAGACCTCCCTCAGGTTGGTAAGGAGCTACGTCTCGGAGCAGGTCGTCCAACGAGTGGACCACATAATCGGGCACTACGCCAAGCGCCGGCGTCCGGCCGTTGCGGTCCACCCAGACGGCGGTCACGCCCGCACACCTGGCGCCGATTATGTCAGTCTCCAGAGAGTCGCCCACCATGGCGATGCGGCTGCGGGGGAGTTTTCCCATAGTACTGTCCAGGGAGGCTAGGGCCAGGTCGAAGATGGGACGGAAGGGCTTGCCCACCACCTCGGGCGAGCGGCCGCTGGCCAGCTCCACCGCCTGCACCAGGGCGCCGGTGGCCGGCCAGGGCCCCTGGGCCGTGGGGAAGGTGGCGTCGCGGTTGGTAGCCACAAAGAGGGCGCCCCGGCGGACAGCCATGGAGGCGTGGCGGAGGTGGGTGTACCCCACAACCTCATCACAGCCCATCAGCACGGCAACACACTCGTCAGGCTTGTCCGTTACCGTCAGGCCCGCGTCCAACACCTCGGCGGCGAGACTGGTGCTGCCTACCACCAGTACTGGGCTGCCAGGCCGGAGGCGGGCCTGGAGCCAGCAGGCCGCCGTCCAGCCCGATGTGACCACCTCCTCGGGACTGGCGGCTGTACCCATCCCTCGGAGCTTGTCCGCCACCTCTTGCCTGGTGAGACGAGGATCGTTGGTGATAAAGCGCAGGACCTTGCCCATGCCCCGCAGGGTCTCCAGGACTCGGCGTGCCTCAGGGAAGGGCCTGTAGCTCTGGTACAGCACGCCGTCTAGGTCCAGCAGCAGCCCATCGAACCCATCCACTAGCATATCCATCTACTCCCAATAAGAAAGGCCTGGTGAGGCGCCCGGCGTACCAGGGCAGCCGAGCCATCCCCCTCAGGCCTTTTGTTCCAACAGGTGCCGGCCCCCAAAGGGGGCCATTGTCCCGCTCGGTCACAGTCCCCCGACGCTAGCGGGGTGGAACCCTAGGGACCCGGTCCCGGCTCTCAATGTGAGGATACCTCAGCTAGGAAGGGCCGTAAAGCCCCCGGCCAGGGTAGCCACACCCGCCAGGATTGAAGTACCTAATTCAGGGGTGCAGAGGCAAGGCCCCTGAAGCTACTTATACTCCGTGCCGTCGGTCTTATGCTTGTAGATATAGTCCCAGTCTATCTCCACCCCGAGGCCGGGGCCTTCGGGCACGTCCACGCAGCCATTTTTGTCTATGGCGTCCAGAGTGTCGCGGTAGTTCTTGTACACCGGCGAGCCGAAGGGCTTCAGCTTGGGGTGTACCAGCCCCATCTCATAGTAGTTGGTGTTGCGGATGGAGGCCATGATGTGGCGACGGATGGGGCCGGGGCCGTGGAGCTCCACGTCCAGCCCGAAGCCCTCGGCGGCGTGGGCTATCTTCATGGTGCCCGTGACGCCCCCGTCGTAGTCGGGATCGCCGCGCACGAAGTCCGTGGCCTCGGCCTCGATGAAGTCCACGTGGGACTCCAGGCCCCGTAGGTGCTCAAGCTGGAGGAGGGGGGTCTTGATGAGCTGGCGCAGCTTGCGGTGGGCGTGCATGGAAACGCCGCCATCGCGGAAGGGGTCCTCGTACCAGAAGAACTTGTACTCGTCGCAGGCCCACCCCAGCTTCAGGGCGTCGCCGAAGGTCTTGATGGCGCAGAAGGGGTCCAGCATCAGGTCCATCTTGCCGCCCACGCGCTTGCCCACGGCGTGGATGAGGGCGATGTGCTTCTCAATGGGGGCATCCTGCCAGGGGTGGATCTTGAAGGCGGGGTAGCCCATCTCCAGGCACTGCTCGGCGAAATCGGCGTAGGCCTCGGGGCTGTCCAGGCCTCCCTTGACGTTATCGCCCACGTAGGTGCTGGCGTAGCACTTCAGCTTCTGCTGCCGGCCGCCCAGGAGCTCGTAAATGGGGGCCTCGTAGAACTTGCCCGCCAGGTCCCACAGGGCCATGTCCACCACCCCCATGCCCATACGGGCGTGCTGGCGCAGCGCCTGCTTGGCGTCGTTATAGATGGACTCCCGGTCCAGGGCGCTCCGGCCAATCATCCCGTGGACGAACATGGGGAGGGCGGAGTACTCCGTGGCGCTGCCCCCTATATACTCCCCTGTGATGCCGGCATCGGTGTGGATGCGGATGGCGTGGGCGCGGGGCCGGAGGACGCTCCCCGGCTGGTAGATGGGGATGGATATGGTGGGCTCCCGGCCGACATCCCGCAGCTCGTACTCGAACTGGACGATCTCCACCTTTGTAATCCGTGGTCTGGGCTTCATGACTCCTCCTTGCGCAAAGGGTTGGGCGTGGCCTCTCGCGGCGGAAAGCGAGGGCGGCACGATGGAGGGAGTATAAGACAAAAACCCGCGGCGTGCAGTATCTTCACATTGGGCAGGAGACTGGCTGGGAGCTAAGGACTGGTGGGAGCGCTAGGACTGGGATGGAGGAGTGGCAGGGGGAGCCGAAGGGCCGGCCAGGGGCAGGGTGAAGCAGAAGATATTGCCCTCCTCCTGGCTGCCTTCCACCCAGATACGCCCTCCGTGGAGGTCCACGATGGACTTGGCGATGGCCACGCCCAGCTCGGTGCCCCGCCGTCCGCCACGGTCACCGCCCTGATAGTACTCGGTGAAGAGGCGGCGCCGCTCCTCCTCCTTGAGGCCGGGCCCCGTGTCCCGTACCTTTACCAGCACGGCGCCGTTCATGGCCTGGGCAGAGAGAATGACCTTGCCGCCCGGAGGGGTGTAGCCGGCGGCGTTCTGAAGCAAGCATACCAGGGCCGCTTGTATCCGTTCCGGGTCCATGTTGACGGGGGGCAGGGACCGAGGGATGTCCACCACGATGGACTCCTTCCGGGCCGAAAGGTGTGGTCTTACCCCCTCCACCGCCGCCGTCACCACCTCGGGCAGGGAGGAGGGCTCGATGTTGAGGGTGACCTGCTGCTGTTTTAGCTGGAAGAAGCTCAGCAGGTGCTCCACCTCCTGCTCCAACTGCTGCTCTGACCGCCGGGCGATGTCCAGGGCCTGGTCGCTGAACAGGCCGGGTTTCCCAGTGGAAGTGCTCATAACATCCAGTGCCCCCCTTAGGGGGGTCAGGTGGGTCTTTAGCTGGTGGGCCACGGTGAACAGGAACTCGCTCTTGGCCCTGTCCAGCCAGTCCAGCTCCTCCGCCCGGTACTTCTCTATTTGGTACAGGCGGGAGTTCTCCAGGGCTAGGGCGGCTGTGTGGGCCATACCCGCCAGCAGCTTCTGCTCCTGGGTGTCCAGGGGCCGGGTGGTGGCCAGCAAGAGGAAGCCTACCTGTTTTTCCCCTGCCACCAGGGGCACCAGCACCGCGTTCTCGGACAGGTGGCTGGGGACAATATCGGCCAGTGAGGCGTAGGCTGGCGGCAGTAGGGGAAGGGGGATCACGGGGGAGGTCTGGCCTTCGCCGGAGAGGCGCTCAACGTCATCCAGTTGGTAGAGAGCAGTCCTTGTCTGGCACGCCTCCTGGTCCATACCCTGCTGGAGCGCCAGGAGGTAAGCCCCCGAGTCCTCCTCGTTCAGGTAGATGGCCCCGGCACAGGGGGCGAAGTTGCGGCACCCTGTGTCCAGGGTTGTCTGAAGGGTGGTGTCGCGGTTCAGGGAGCTGGCCAGGTCACTGGAGAGGCGGTGGAGCAAGGCCAGGCGATGGCTACTTAGCTGGGCCCGGACCTTCTGGCGGGCCAGCAGTTCCGAGAAGGCGACTACCACCCCACCAATGATCAGGGTCACTATTATTTCGATGGAGCGGTCGCGAAGCTCGTTGGGGCGCGGCTCACGGCCCATGAGCAGCGGCGTGAGGATGTAGGGGACCGAAGCTATGGCCGTGGCCAGGAGGATGATCAGGCCGCCCCTGAGGCGGAACCGGTAGGCGGCCAGGGCTATGATGCCGATGTATTCAGCCTGATGGAGGTCGTGAAGGTTGAGGTATGGGACAGCAAAAAGGATGCGGCGGAAGGCGGGCACAAGGGCCGCATAGTGGGCCACGGTATGGCCCAGCCCGGCGATCACCACCATCCACAGGTAGGGGTCTCGCAGGAGCCTCCACCAGCGGCGCACGTTGCTGGTGGTCACAACTCCGTTACCCGATGATGGAGGTGACCCCGTCACCGTGTCCTCGTTTTGTGCCAAGGGAGTGCCTTTTGGATAAGAGGTATGGACACGGCGCAGCCACTGCGCCGCAATGGTAAGTACCCAGCAAGACTGGTCCCTAGAGTTAAAAATAGCAAAAATGCACCAGAATGCTATGTGACATTCGTACTAGTGAGCGCGGGGCCCGCCCTGCACCTACTCTGTGCCTTCCCTGGTCACATACCCTTGGTGACCACCTCAAGTAAGTGTGGGTCAAGGGCGAGCCCTTGGGGACTCTCCCCTGGCCCCTCTAGCAGGGGACGCAGTCCCCTGCACCCGCCTGCGCTGTAGCGCCGGGACTACTTGTTCGCCTTGGGTAGGGTGCAGGCACCTCTGGCCGGAGCACCTCGCAGCGGTCTCCGGGGCACACCACCCCTCCCGATACCACTACCGCCACCACGCCCCGCCGGCCCGTGATGTCCTTGACCAGGTTGGGGTGGTACACGCCTATGGTGGCGCACGGGCGATTCTGGCCCGTTATCTCCAGCACCACCTGGTCGCCCAGGCGGAGGCGGTCTCCTTCCCGAAGCTGGCTCAGGTCACCCAGGCCTTCCAGCAGCACATTTTCGCCCAGGAACCCGGGCCTGAGGTGGGTGCCCAGGGAGGCGTTAAGGTCATCCAGGACCTCCTGGGCCACCAGGGACACCTGGCGGCGGTTGGGCTCAGGGTCGCCCTTCTTCTTGTGCTTGTTCACCGGCCCGGCGTGATAGTCGCCCTCCACGCCCAAAGGCCCAATGACAATCTGTTCTTGCGGGTACTTGGGTACACCGCTGCCATACCCAAGGGATACGGCCACCACCCGGCCCGTCTGAATCTCCATAACACGGCCTCCTTGGGGAGGGTTTCTGGTAGCGCTGGCGGAGGAGCCCTCAGGGCAGGCCCCTGACCAGAAGGATGGCTGCCACCACTATGGCTAGCATGAGCAGCAGGTTGACCCGGGCCAGCCAGGCCACAGCCTTTCTCTGTCTTTGGAGGGCCGGGGCGGAGCGGGAGGCGCCCCCCGCAGCCTCCAGGCGCCGGACCAGGCGCGGCCCAAGGACAAAGTCGTGGAGGGCGCTGAGGACCAGCACCACCGCCACCAGTCCCACCTTGACCTGGAGGACGCTAGAGAACCACCCCTCGCTGGTCAGGGCGCTCCAGACGCGGATGTTCCTGAACTCCAGGTTGGTTATGCCTGTGACCACCAGGACCGCCAGGGAGGCCCAGCCCACGTTCCGGAACCGCCTGGCCGCTTGCCGTAGGTAGGCAGCCCCTGCTCCTGGCGGCGACTGGACCTGTCGGGTCAAGGGGACAAGCACCGAGGCCAGAAATATGGTGCCGCCTATCCAGGTTATGGCGGCCAGGATGTGGATGTAGGTAGATGCCAGGTACAGGTACCTCAAGTCCCAGACACCTCCGAATTCATAAACCCCTAGTCCTGTGCACTCAGGGTCTGGGTTGTCTCCGCCTGGGCCTCTATCTTGCCCCAATCGTAGAGCATGGGGATAAGCTGGACCTGGCTCCAGATGCCAGACTGGTCAGAGTAGTGGGGACTGCCCGGATGGCCCGATGCGCCCAGAGGCGTGATCCAGGCCGAGTTGTCCCAGTCGCTCAGGTCGAAGACGTACCTCGCCACCGAGGTGCTGGTGATGGTGAACGGCCTGGCCGGCGAGTAGGAGGCCGCCTGGGGTGTGTGGTCGTCTCCACCCATGGCTACCGATGGCGGGTCTAGGAGCTTGGCTAAGTGGGGGAAGGACGGCGAGAGGGGGTGCTGGGGCTTGGTGCGGTGCAGCTTGCCCCACAGCCACGTCTCCATGTTCTCGCCCAGCTTCTCAGTCAACTGGGACACGGCGTCGGCCAGGGCCTGGGCCATAAGAGTGTTCCAGTCGGATCCCTCGGGGAGCAGGGAGCGGTCGTCCTTCTCCACCATGTCCAGGATGAGGGTCTTGAGGCGGCGAAAGTGGGCGGGGCCACCCCGGCCGGTGCCGGCGAAGGCCTCATGGAAGAGAGGGCCAAAGAAAGGCTCCAGCACCCTCTTGGCCAGGTTGTCGAAGAAGGCGCTAAAGATGGTGGGCTCCGTGCGGCCGGCCTCCATGCTGCCGTCCCACTCTAGCAGCTTGTCCCGCGCCCGAGTGCACCGAACGTTGAGGGGCTGGATCTTGGGCAAGAGCTCCAGGAACCGGCGGGCCGGGACGGAGACACGGTCGGCGTGGAGGGAGACCATGTCCTGCACCGTAGCCCGCTCCAGGCTCTGGATGCGCTTCACCAGCCGGCGGGCGCGGAACTCCGGCGAGAAGTCCAGGGCGATGTAGTGGGGGTACTCATGGCCCACCACACGGTTGTTGGCCGTGACGATGTACCCCTCCTCCGGGTTCTTGGCGTGAGGCATCTCCTCAAAGGGCACCATCCCCTGCCACTCGTACTCGCCTGTCCAGCCTGGCACGGGCAGCCAAGCGTTGGCTCGATGGCGGACCGGGACCTGGCCCCGGGTCCTGTAGCCAATGTTGCCGTGGACGTCGGCGAAGATGAAGTTGTTCACCGGGTCCACCCAAAGGCGCATGGCCTCCTCCAGCTCGTCGGTGGAGGTGGCCAGGAGCATGTTGAAGACGGCCTCGGGCCAGCGTCCCGGTTGGGCGGTGGCGGTGTACTTCAGGGCCGCGCCGAACCCCACCGAGGGCCCTCCTAGCACTATGGGGCCGTGGTGGGTGACCACTACCTCCATCTTCACCGGCTCGCCGCCGCGAACGTTGATGGTCTCGTGATAGACCTCCGCCTGCTTCCAGGAGCCCTGGGAGGCGTACAGGTAGGACTCCCCCTCCTTGAACAGCTCCACGTACAGGTCCTGGTAATCCGCCCCGGTATGGGTGACGCACCAGGCCACGTCCCTGTTATGGCCGAAGTGAGGGAACCCAGGCATCCCGGCGAAGGAGAGCCCCACCACGTCGAACTGGGGGCAGGCGATGTGGTTCTGGTAGTACACGTTGGGGGTGTCTAGGGGGCGGTGGGGATCGCCGGCCACCAGGGGCTTGCCGGAAGCTGTGCGGCTGCCCGCCAGGACCCAATTGTTGCTGCCGCCCTCCTCCTCTTCCAGAAGGGTCTCCTTGAGCCATTTGACCCAGAACACACCCTGGACCAGTATATCCAGGCCGTCGGCCCCCTGGCCTTGGTAGGTGGCCCCTGGGGGAAGGATGAGCAGGTGGCCCGGTGTGTAGCCTGGGTACAGCATGGCTGTCTTCTCCGGGCCCAGGTGGTTGAGCAGCTTGGCCCGCCAGACCTTGGTCTCCAAAAGGCCCATAAGGATGTGGCGCACCTTGTAAACCGCTAGGCAGTCCCAGGGCTGCCAGGGCTCGGGCTCGGTCCCCAGAATAGTGTACTCAATGGGCAGGGTTTTGGTGCTCTGGATAAAGGCGTTGACGCCGGCGGCGTAGGCATCCAACATGACCCTGGCCCGGACCCCCACCTCCTCGTAGTCGGCGCGGGCGCTGGCCAAGAGGCGGAAGCGTCGCATCAGCTTGTCCTGCTCCAGGCCGGCCTTACCGGCGTACTCGGCCCAGCGGCCGTAGGCACGGTGCCGGTCGTAGTCCATCTGCCACAGGCGGTCCTGGGCAGTAACAAAGCCTTGAGCGAAGAAAGCGTCGTGGATAGACTGGGCCCGGACGTGGGGTATGCCATACTTGTCCCGGACCACGTGGACGGTGCCCTCCAGCCCCTTGAGTGTAAGGGTGCCTTGAAGGTCTGGCAGCGCCTGCTCCAGGTCCCGCTGGCCGATTTGAGCCCTGGCCATGCTCCCCTCCTGTGTAGTTCGCTGGAACGACATCCAATAATATCACGGGTAGGCAAGAGATAAGAGGTGTAGGGTATATCTGCCCGCCCGGTTGGGCAAAAATTCACCGGCCACCCCCAAGACAAGCGGGACGCCCTCCCCTCCCTGAAAAAGTTCAGATAGATATGAGACAGTAGGCGTGGAAAAGTAGAAGCAGAAGGGGCCACACTTCTGGGTGAGAATAGACCAGAAAGGAGGTGGC
>DAOUBE010000020.1:0-2022 GCA_034432835.1 Dehalococcoidia bacterium
TGTACCAGGCCCATGCCCAGGCCTCTCCCTAGGACCATCAGAGAGGCCCAAAGGTCTTCTCCCTCAAGACCGCCTCCGTATGGCGTTCCCCTCCCTAACCCACCGCTCCCGCAGCAGCTCGCTGGCATCCAGCAGCCGCTGGAGGGTCTTGAACTTGGTGGCGCTGAGCTTCTCCACTCCCAGGGCCTTGGCCGCCTCCCCCGCCGCCTTGGAGCCGGGGATGGAGTCGGCGTTTAGCCGGGACCAGGCCGAGTCTATCTTGGTATCCCAGTGGTCCCCCACCTCCACAAGCCGGGGGACCTCCGCCTTCCTGCCGTGGTTCACCGCCAGCTCCACCATGACGTCCCCCTGGCCCCGGGGCCGCAGCAGCCTGATGTGAGGAGATGAGGCCAGGAACTGGGTGAAGGTCTTGTAGCCAAGGGACCGGAAGTCGAAGCTGGGGTCCATGCGCAGGATGGTGTTGTGCAGCTTGGCCGCCTTTACCTGGCCCACATTGTCCACCGAAGCCTCCACCGCCCTCAGCAGCAGAGCCTGGGCCTGCTTCTTCAGGTCCACCCCGCCCTGGGCCGAGGCCTTGCCGTCGTCCAGGTAAATGTAGCGGTCGCAGGAGCGCACCAGGGCCGGGGACACCACGCCCCGCCGCCCCGCGCCTATCACTGTCTTACCCGCCGAACGCAGCTTGCTCACCAGGGGCACAAAGTCGGTGTCCGAGGAGACAATGACAAAGGTGTCCACAGGCGAGCGGTGCAACAGCTCCATGGCGTCGATGGCCAGGCAGATGTCGCTGGCATTCTTGCCAGAGCTGGCGGCGTGGAAGTAGTGAACGGCCTCGATGCCCAGCTCCAAGGCCTGGTTCTTGCTGGTCGAGGCCACGGACCAGTCGGCATAGGCCCTCTTGACGATGATACGTCCCAGGTCCGAGAGCTGGTCGAACAGGGACTGGATGGAGCTCAAGCCTACGTTCTCGTAGTCTATGAGCACCGCTATCTGTGATTCAGGCAAACCTGACCTCCCAAAAGGTTGCGCTCACATTCTCGC
Source organism: Dehalococcoidia bacterium (assembly GCA_034432835.1). Taxonomy (GTDB): domain Bacteria; phylum Chloroflexota; class Dehalococcoidia; order Lucifugimonadales; family DAOUBE01; genus DAOUBE01. Next base: position 1,039 of record DAOUBE010000020.1, read on the forward strand.
CATTCTTCAGCGGCTTCCCGTTCTCAGAATGACTTCAACGCTCTCATCAACTACAGTCTAGCAAAAAGTACACCCTTGGGTACATACGGTCGGTTTGCCCCACAAACCGATGATTTTAGTATGCCCTCATCGCAGTATGACCCTTATGGTCACAACGATTAAGTCTGATGAGCTTGACACCGAACGTAGGGGGAAGGCGTGGACGCTTGGGCCAGCTAGGAGGCTGGCCCGACCATTTCACTGGCCCCTTCCGTACGCCTCCACAATGGCTGCCAGGTGCAGTACCCCTTTGTGGAACAGGTCCAGGCGTATGTTCTCGTTGGGGGCGTGGAGGTGGTTGCCAGGGTAGTCTATCCCCGCCGAGGCCACGGGCACGTTCAACGTGTGGGCCACGGCGTACATGGGGCCCGTGCCGGCAATGTGGGGCACCACCACCGCCTTCTTCCCGTACACCTCCTCCGCCGTCTCCCGCACCAGCCTCACCCAGGGCGAGTCCATGGTCGTGCGGGCGGGGGCCTCGCTCCCCAGGTCCGTCACCTTTATGTCACCGAACCCGTGGCGCTCCAGGTGGGCCTTGAGCTTGGCAATGATGTCCTCAGGGCGCTGGTCCGGCACCAGCCGGAAGTCGATCTTGGCCCTGGCCACCGCCGGGATCACCGTCTTGGAGCCTTCCCCGGTATATCCCGCCACCAGCCCGCAGATGTTGCAGGTAGGTTCGAAGGTGTGGCGGCGGTTCAGGGCGGCCCCGCGGACTCCCAGCACAAAGTCTGCTATGCCAAAGTTACGTTCTCGCTCCTCCTCCTCGGCCGGCAGGGCATCCACCGCCTGTAGCTCCTGAGCCGTGGGAGGGCGTACATCATCGTAGAACCCGGGGATCAGGATGCGCTCCTGCTGATCCTTGAGGGTGGACAACGCCCAGGCCAGACGCCACGCCGCGTTGGGCACGATGGTGGCGTAGGAGGAATGGGCGTCCACGCCGGCGGT
>DAOUBE010000021.1:0-3358 GCA_034432835.1 Dehalococcoidia bacterium
AGTACCAGCGGCGATATGACCATGCCGATGTTCATGGGCACGCTGGACATCCCCAGGATAGCCCCGAAGGCCTTCCGCCCGAAGTAGTCCGCCCGCAGCGCGTTCATCACCGGACCTCGGCCCCCGAACCCTATCCCGTACAGCAGGGCGAACACCGACGCCATGGCCAGGTTGGTGGTGAAGGCGAACACCAGCATGCTGATCCCCTGAAGGGTGATGAAAGCCCAGGTAGCCACCCTTTTGTCCACCCTGTCGCCGATGAACCCGCCGAACACCTGGAAGGCCAGGGACGACGCCGTGTACATGGCCACCACCGTCCCTGCCAGCTCCAGGGACAGGCCCATGTCCGTCAGGTGGGGGACGCCGTGCACCGCCACGGCCACTATGGACACGTTCCCCGCTGTGTGGGCCGCCGCCAGCAGCCAGAAGGCCCGCGTCTTCAGCGCCTGCTTGGCGGTGAACTCGGGACCCTGGGTAGCGGCTGCCTGGGCCTGCTTCCCCCTGGCCTCCATCTTGGGGGCCGCCGCCCGGACCTCCTCGGAGGCCGTCTCGCCAGCCCTGGGGAAGCGGCTGAGGACCCGGCTCAAAGGCAGGGCCGACGCCGCCAGCACTATCCCAATCCCCAAGGCCGCCGTGCGCCAGCCGTGGTTGCTGATTCCCCAGGCCAGGAAGGGCACCAGCAGCCCGCCCAGGCTGCTGCCCGCCATCACCAGCGCCATGGCCGTGGACCGGCGCCGGTTGAACCAATAGTTCACCGATACCATGGCCGGAATGAACCCCCCCAGCCCTGAGCCAGTGGCGATGGTGATAAAGGCGACGTAGAAGACCACCGGGTGGTGCACCACGGAGAGGATGAGCCAGCCTACCCCCATGATGACGTACCCCACCAGGATCATGCGGGCGGGGCGCAGCCGGTCCGTGAGGAAGCCGGCAATGGGCCCCAGGATGCTGCTGTCGATGCGGGACAGGGAGAAGGCCCCCGAAAGGACGCCCCGGCCCCAGGTGGGGAACTCCTGGTCCAGGGCCTTGATGAAGGTCCCCACGCCGTGGAAGTAAGGCCCGGCCATGAGCGCCATGATGACACCTCCGGCGGCCACTACCCACCACCCGTAGTAGATGGAGCCGGCCCTCAACCGGCTCAGGCCGTTAGCTACACCCACGGCGCGCTACCCTCTCTCACGCTGTGGCGCCGATTATACCACTCCCGGCAACCCTGCACTTCATCCACCTGTGGTAGAATTTCCCCACCGGACGCACCCCGGCTGTGGTGCCCCTCCAGCCTGTCGCGGTTCACAACTCCGGCAGGTAACCACGCCAGACCACTAGAAGGAGAAACAGCGATGCCTCGCATGCAGGGTAAGCACGCCCTCATAGACATGCTCAGGGCCCACCGCGTTAAGTACGTCTTCGGCAACCCAGGCACCACCGAGGCGCCCCTCCTGGATGCCCTTCAGGATGCGCCGGACATCCAGTACATTGTGGGGCTCCAGGAGTCCGTCTCCACTTTCATGGCCGATGGCTACGCCCGGGCCATCCAGTGGCCGGCCTTCATCAACGTCCACATCTCCCCGGGCCTGGGCAACGCCATCAGCCCCCTGTACAACTCCTTCCGCGGCGGCACCCCCTACATCCTCACCGCCGGCCAGACGGACACCCGCCTGAACCTGCGGGAGCCTGTCCTCTGGTCGGATATGGTGGACGTGGTGCGCTCCTACACCAAGTGGTCGGCGGAGGTCCTCCACCCCGAGGATATCCCCCTGCTGGTGCGCCGCGCCTTCAAGACCGCCATCGCCCCGCCCTCGGCCCCTGTCTTTCTCTCCCTCCCCTGGGACGTGCTGGACCGGGAGGCCGACTACCCCGAGGCGGAGCTGGCCCCGGCCAAGGGCGACTACTACGACTCCCGGCCCAGCCCCGACTCTGTCCAGCGGGCGGCCAGGGCCCTGGCCCGGGCCAGGAACCCCCTCATGCTCATTGGCGACCGCATCGCCCAGGCCGGGCCTAGGGCCGTGGAGCAGGCCGTCCGCGTGGCCGAGCTCACCGGCGCCGCCGTCTACGCCATCTCCTTCTCCGAGGTCAACTTCCCCACCAGCCACGGCCAGTTCCAGGGCGCCTTCAACTTCATCTGGCCGCCCCCTCGCCTGCGCCGCCTGCTGGAACAGACGGACCTGGCCCTGGTGGTGGGCGCCAGCATGGTCAGCCAGTTCACCTACACCCCCCAGTCCATCGTCCCGCCGGGGCTGCCCATGGTCCACCTGGACTGCTCCCCCTGGACTATAGAGCGCGACTACCCTGTGCAAGAGGGCCTGTTGGGGGGCATCCATGCCGGCCTCCGCGACCTGGCCGACGCCCTAGAGGACACTCTCACGGCGGAGCAGCGGGAGGCCGCCCGCACCCGGGCCGCCGCCCTGGCGTCGGAGAAGGCCCAGCGTCGCCAGCAGGCCCAGCAGCGCCTCAAGGAGCGCTGGAGCAATCTCCCCATCGCCCCCGAACGCATGATGCACGAGCTGGCCCAGGCCATGCCACCGGACACCATCGTCTATGACGAGTCGGTGACCAACCGGCCGGCCCTCTTCGGGGCGGTGGACTTCGATAGACCCGGCACCTTCTTCAGCTCCCGCGGCGGGGGCCTGGGCTACGGCATGCCTGGCGCCCTAGGGGTCAAGTTGGCCCACCCCGACCGTCCCGTGGTGGCCGTGGTGGGCGACGGCGCCGCCATGTACACCATCCAGGCCCTGTGGACCGCCGCCAAGTACGGCATCGGCGTGGTGTACGTCATGTGCAACAACCGTAGCTACAAGGTGCTCAAGGAGGGCATGGCCCGCTACCTGACGGACACAGGCCGCCAGAGCATCTTCCTGGGCATGGACTTCGACGACTATCCCTTCGACTTCCAGGCCATCGCCAAAAGCTACGGGATACCCGGAGTGAAGGTGGAGGAGCCGGAAGCGCTGGGCCCGGCCCTGAAGAAGGCCCTGGCCAGCGGAGGCCCCTACGTGGTGGATGTGGTCATCGACAAGGCCGTCCCCGTCCGCCAGCTCCAGGAGGAGTACAAGCAGTGGAGGAAGGCGGGGGCGTAGAACCTACGTTTGGGGGAAGACCCGAAGGGAGCGGATGAGGGTTCGCAACCTAACCTGTGAACTGGGTTGGGGCAGACCCCGACCTTCCTCCGGCACTGGAGAACGGAAGTCTCCTCTAGACTTCATCGTCCGACGTCGGGCAACCCCTCGTCTTTGGACGGGCAAAGTAACGCCTGGTTCGAAATGAAAAAGTTCAGATAGATATGAGACAGTAGGCGTGGAAAAGTAGAAGCAGAAGGGGCCACACTTCTGGGTGAGAATAGACCAGAAAGGAGGTGGCC
>DAOUBE010000022.1:0-3559 GCA_034432835.1 Dehalococcoidia bacterium
GATAAGGAAGTCTTGAAAGTCCAGGTTGTGACCGCCGTGGGCTCCTCCACTGATGATGTTGATCATGGGCAGGGGAAGCTCCCTGGCACCTGGCCCCCCAAGGTAGCGGTACAGGGGGAGGCCCAGACTAGCGGCGGCCGCCCTGGCCGTGGCCAGGGAGACGGCTAGGATGGCATTGGCCCCCAGGCGCGACTTGTCCGGCGTGCCGTCTAGGGCCACCAGGAAGGAGTCCACGGCGGCCTGGTCCAGGGCATCCAGGTTACCCTCCAGCAAGGCGGGAGCGATGACCTGGTTAACGTTGCGGACCGCCTCTAGGACCCCCTGGCCATCGTAGCGCTGCTTGTCGCCATCCCGCAGCTCCAGGGCCTCGTGGCTACCACGAGAGGCCCCGGAAGGTACCATGGCGCGCCCAAAGGCACCCCCCTTCAGCCATACGTCGGCTTCCACTGTGGGATTGCCCCGGGAGTCCAGGACTTCCCGAGCATGGACCCTCTGAAAGGCGGTGTTTGAAGGCATACATGTCTCCTGGCTATGTCTCTGGTACGTGGACCCTTCCAAGCCTGGACCGGTGTATGGTGATGGACCCGGCCTAAACCTTCTGGGGCGAGGCCGTTGGACCCAGGCTCAGGGCGACGCCTTCAGGAAAGGGGCCCCTGGCTGCCCGTCTCCTGGAGTCTGGTATCCATCAATTGTGCCACCTCATGAAGAGTGCGGCAAGCTCCCCGTATGAGTACTTTCGCAGTACCGCGGACCAGCTCCTTGGTGGGGGCGTCCTTGATATACTCCACCGGCGACTTACCATCAATGCGTGCCAGCATGAGGCAGCCCAACTGGCGGACGGTGGCGACCTCCAGCTCCTGGGGATCGGCAAAGGTCGCCGCCTGGGTGTAGCCCCGCCAGAAGCTTGAGACAGCCTGGAAGTAGCTCTTTCGGATGTGGCGGTTGAACACCGACTTGAGAAAGAGGTGGTTCAGACAGAAGGCCAGATCGAAGACGGGGTTGCCGTAGTGGACCACCTCGAAGTCCAGAAGCATGACGTCGCCGTCAGCGACAATGACGTTCTTGGGGCTGTAATCGCCGTGGACTAGGGCGGTCTTCACCTCCAGCATCCGCTGGGCCTCGGCCTGGACCTCCTGGGCCACGTCCGGGTGACGCCTGGCGGTAGTCCAGTGGTAGGGGTCTATGCGTAGCTGGACAAAGGGCTCGTGGTCTATGAACTGGTCCCTTACAGCGGGGTCGTCGTGGGTCTGCTGGTGAATCCTGCCCAGTAGGGAGCCAACGCGGGCGGCTATGGAGATGTCCACCTCACCGCGGAGGAGCTGCTCCTTCCACAGGGCACCGTGGGCCGGGGCGCAGGTCATGACGAAGAGGTAGTTCTCCCGGTCCTGGTACAGCACCTGGGGCACCCGGCCCCTCTCCAGCAACCGGCCCAGAAGCTGCATACACTCCGTCTCCCGGTAGATACGGGAGCGGTCGGCGAACCAGTCGTCCTCCACCCGGAGCTTGGGCAGAGACTGCTTGACCACCAAGCAGCCCTGGCCCCAGGTCACCTTGAGGAGGATGTTGGAGACACCCCAGCCCAGGACCTGGACCTCGGGCTGGACGCCTGGCGGGAGCAGGCCCCTGGAGCGGAGGTAGCCGGGGGCGCTGGTCTGGTCTATGTAGAAGGTCATAGCGGTGCTAGCATCTCTGGGCTAATATACCATACAGCCCATGGATAGGGGTGCCCCAGGCCGGGGAGCACCGGCCCCAGACCTAGGGACCCGGTCCGGGTGGCCGTTGCTTGACAATCCGGATAGAGCCTGGCTCTTCATCGGGGGAGCACAGCTCCAGTGTGTCCACCATACCCTGAAGGAACAGCAGCTCTTCCGAGCCATCTCTGCTCCCAAGGTGACGGACGTAGTCCCCCACGGGACCGATGATGGTGATGTCCACGCCCCTTTCCAGTAGCAAGAAGCGGATAAGCAGGTGCGTTTCTCTGTCTTGCCAGAACCGAATGGAGCCCTCGCAGATCTCAGAGACTGCCAGGCGCACCTGTATGAGGGCGTCGTAGCTAAACCCTGCATCTCCTGCGATGACAGAAGCGACAGCCCTTGCGACTCGGAGAGAGTGAACGCGAGGAGGTAGGCGAATCTCCAGCGCGTCCGATGGGATGTTGCCTGATGGGATTGGCACTGGTCACCACCAGATTGAAGATACTAAGGCTCCACGGGGTTATATCGAAGGCGTACCTCCTAACACTAGGCACACCTTTGTGCTGGGCGCATTTGGGCAACAAGGGCCACCTTTTATTATTCTGGCCTTCCAAGTGATTAGCCGGGTGGGAGAATCGATTTTACAAGGATAGCACGGTTAATGCAATCGTAGAACGGCTAGCAACGTGTCGGATTCATTAAGGGGTGACTTGACTGTTGCAGTCCCTGCAGCAACGGCACGGACATGCGAATTTCGTATTAATTGGCCGTCTTCATTGGACAATATCTCCGACTGCCCGTTGGAAGGGAAGCCCGGCGGACGACATCCGGCCCCTAGAGGAGACAACGGGAATGGACAGTCTGTAGCACATTTTCTGAAATTCTTTCTAAATGTATCCCAAGTAATTTGCAAGTTTTCACTCCTTTGACAGACAATATGGTTAGCGCCAGCGATTCTCCTCGTACTTAGCGACTGGTAGTCCCGGGAATGACATCAGAGGCCAGGGAGTTCAATGATGCTTGAGGCCGTGCCTGCCAACAAGGAGGAGGTCCGGCGCCTACTCGCTGAGTACCGGGTTTCCCTTGACAAGGAGGTCCGCGATAAGCTGGTACTTACTCATCTGGGTCTAGTACGCCGGCTGTGCTGGCGCTTCCGCGGCCTGGGCGAACCCTTGGAAGACCTTTACCAGGTAGGGACCATTGGCCTGCTCAAGGCCATCGAAAAATATGACGAAAGCAAGGGCGACGATTTCATCGCCTTCGCCATCCCCGGAATCCTGGGGGAGGTGATGAACTACCTCCGAGACCACGGATGGGCTATGAAGGTCCCGAGGAAGCTGCAGCGTAACCGCGTGCTGGTGGAGCGGGTAGTGGACTACCTGGCCCAGCGGCTGCGGCGGTGGCCCACCGTCTCTGAGATTGCCCGGGAGGCGGGCTTGGTGGAGGAGGAGGTGTATGAGGTCTTCGACCTCCAGCGGCTGTCCAAGCCTCTCTCCCTGGATGGGGAGCCGGAGTCCAGGGCTGGGGGCCCTGTCCCTCTGGCCGAGCGGGTGGGTAAGGAGGACGCCGAACTGGAGTCCCTGGCGGACCGAGTGACCCTGCAGAAGGCCTCCCGGCTGCTAGACCAGCGCCAGCAGATGATCCTCTACCTCAAGTTTTACAGAGGGCTTACCCAAGCCGAGATCGCTGAGAGACTAGGTATCTCCCAGATGCACGTCTCCAGACTTCAGCGGGATGCCATAGAGAAGCTTAGGGCGGCGGTCTCTGACCTGGCCACTTAGCCGTCCTTACCCCCACCCATAGCCTCAGGGCCCGCGGACGGGCCCCGCCACGCTAACGAAAAAAGGGGGACTGGCCGCGGCGCC
>DAOUBE010000023.1:0-7489 GCA_034432835.1 Dehalococcoidia bacterium
ACCCCGACCACGGCCCCACCCGGTGCGGTGACCCCCGCGGGTACTCTGGTCATGGCCGTGCAGACGGTGGGCACCCGCAGCGGCAACCCCAGGGACTGCCCCTTCTGCTCCTTCCTGGTGGTGGCCGGGGTCCAGGAGACCCTGGTCATGGCCAGCCGGGAGTCCGACGGCAGCCTGGGCTTCCAGCCCATGCTGGCCGAGTCCTGGCAGACCTCCCCAGACCTGAAGTACACCGACTTTAAGATAAGAAGGGGGGTCCAGTTCCATCAAGGCTTCGGTGAGCTGACCGCCGAAGACGTGGCCTACACCTTCAACTCCGCCAATCCCAACGTCACACAGGGTGCCATCCATGACACTGGCGGCGACCTCATCCCCGTCCTGGAGCGGGTGGAGGTCATAGACCCCCAGACCGCTCGGTTCCACTGGATCTCCTTCGGCAGCCACACCATCCCCAAGTTCACCGGCGACTTCCACGAAGGCATAGGCATCTTCAGCAAGCGGGCCTTCGACCAGCAGGGGGACCAGTGGCTCCGGGAGAACGTCATAGGCACCGGGCCCTTCATGCTGGAGCAGTGGGTCCAGAACCAGGGCATCACCATCGGCGCCGTCCGGGACCACTGGCGCAAGACCCCCTTCGTGGAGCGCATACGCATCCTGGAGGTACCCGAGACGTCCACCCGCCGCGCCATGCTGGAGACCGGCGAGGCCCAGATCGCCAACATAGCCCTCAAGGACTGGCCCGCCCTTCTGGGCCGCGGCTTCGCCAAGTCGCCGGAGGGCTCCCTGCAAGAGATCGCCTTCGTCTTCGGCGGCAACTACTGGGAGACCCAGCAGCCCAGGACAGGCGAGGCTCTTCAGAGAACCCTGGACACCAGCAAGCCCTGGGTGGGGGACCCCAAAGACCCCGTCTCCATGGAGAGGGCGCGCAAGGTGCGGTGGGCCCTGTCCCTGGCCATAGACCGGGAGGGTATCAACGAGACCATCACCGCCGGCCAGGGCCGCGTCTCCTACCTGGGCAACATCAGCGAGATAGACCCCGTCTTCCAGGCCAACGCCGACCGCTGGACAGTGCCCTACGACCCCGACCAGGCCAGGCAGATGCTTCAGGAAGCAGGCTACGAGGACGGCTTCACCCTGGACTTCTGGGTGGGACCGTCAGGCATCGAGGTGGAGATATTCGACGCCGTGGCCGCTAGTTGGCTCTCGGAGCTGGACGTACAGACCAACTTTGATCGCCAGGCCTATGCCACCTTCAAACCCACCCGCATCAACCGAACCACCAACATCCTCTCCGTCTTCGGCGGCGACGCTCACCTGCCCAGCACCTGGCCCAACGAATGGCTGTACAGCGCCGTGGCCGCGCCCGGTGGCTTCAACGCCGGCTTGGAGATACCCAAGGCCACAGAGACCGTCCTGGCCAAGGAGAGAACGGTAGACCAGGCGGAGCTGGAGCGCATCACCACCGAGTTCTACAATTACTGGCACGAGCAGATGCTCCAGCCGGGCGTGGTGGAGCTGCCCGCCTTCGCCATATACAATACCAACCGCATCGCCGAATGGCAGATGCGCCCGGGTTCCACCCTCCTTCCCAACTACCTGGGCGGCATCAGAGCGCCGGAGTGGATCCGCCTGACGGGGCCCTAGCCCTCCCGCCAGTGGTCCCCGCGTGACGTGGAAGCGGTCAGGCAAGCTGATACCAGTGCAGGAGAGAGAATTATGGCAGTAACAGCGACCGGGCAGGCCCGCCCTCTGGACCGGGTCAAGACATACCAGGTGGAGGGTGCCACAGCTACCTTCCAGGTAGAGGCCGGGCCCAGGGTGGCCTCCGTGGAAATCACCCTCTGCGGTCCTGGGCTGGTGCGCTACCGCATGGTACCCCAAGGGGTCACCACCGACAGCTTCGACCTCTTGTCCCCCGGCTGGAGCCCCTCGCCGGCCTCCCTCCAGGCCAGCCAGGTGGGGCAGGTCATACGCCTGGAGGCCCACCGCACTGCGGTGGAGGTCCAGCGGGACCCCTGGCGCCTCCTGGTGCGGGACGCCTCGGGCCGGGCCGTGCTCCAGGAGATGCCCAGTGACCTCAACGCCCGCGGACTCCCCCAGAGCCAGCCCACGGGCTTCACGGAGAACGCCCAAGGCCCTGCGGCCTGCCGCGTCACCCTGCGCCTGGAGCCCGACGAGCGCTTTCTGGGCCTGGGGGAGAAGGGCACGGCCCTGGACAAGCGGGGGCAGCGCATTACCTGTTGGAACCGCAACCCCTACGGACCGGGCACAGAGCTGGCCTATAAGAACATCCCCTTCCTGGTCAGCTCCCGGCGCTACGGACTCTTCCTCAACGACACGCGGCGCTCCACCTGGGACCTGGGCCATACCTCCAACTTCGCCTGCACCATCGAGGTGGAGGGGCCGTACCTGGACCTGTTTATCATCCTGGGCGACAGCCTGAAGGACGTCCTAGACAAGTACGCCCACCTGACCGGCCACGCCCCCCTCCCGCCCCGGTGGTCCTTCGGGGTATGGATATCACCCTTCGGCGAGCACCTCACCCAGCGAGAGATGGACCAGCAGGCTGTCCTGGCGCTGGCCCAGGAGATACGGCACCGCCAGCTCCCCTGCGACGTCCTGCACCTGGACCCCTACTGGATGGGCGACCAGGGCTACTGCTCCTTCCAGTGGGGACAGGAGCGCTACCCCGACCCCGCCAGCATGGTCTCCCAGCTCGGGGAGAAGGGCTTCAGGCTCTGCCTCTGGGAGCACCCGTACATAGACGTGGAGACGGAGATGTACCGCGAGGGCGCGGAGAAGGGCTACCTGCTGAAGCGCTCCGATGGCTCGGTGTACGACGTCAACCTGGTCATCAAGTCCTCCAGGCGACGCCAGTACGTGGAGTCCTTCTACGACCCAGGTGGCATCGTGGACTTCTCCAATCCGGAGGCGGTCCAGTGGTACAAGGAGAAGCACCGGCCCCTGCTGGAGATGGGCGTGGCCGTCTTCAAGACCGACTTCGGCGAGGAGATTCCCGAGGACGCCCACTTCGCCAACAGCAAGACGGGCAAGGAGATGCACAACGCCTACCCCCTGCTGTACAACCGGGCGGTGTTCGAGGTGACCGGCGAGTACACCGACCGCCCCATGGTGTGGGGACGCTCGGGCTTCGCCGGCATCCAGCGTACCCCCGTCCAGTGGTCGGGCGACCCCCTGCCCGACCTGCTGAGCCTGGCGGCCACCATCCGCGCTGGCCTGAGCTTCGGCATGTCTGGCGTCCCCTTCTGGACCTTCGACCTGGGGGGCTTCAAAGGCGAACCCACCCCCCACGACTACGTGCGGTGGGTGCAGGTGGGCCTCTTGCTCTCCCACTCCCGCTTCCACGGCACCACCCCGCGGCTGCCCTGGAACTTGGGAGAGGAGGTCTTCGGCATCGTTCAGCGGTGGGTCCAGACCCGGTACCGCCTGCTGCCGTATATCTACAGCGCAGCCCTGGAGGCTACCCGCACGGGTCTGCCGGTCATGCGGCCCCTGGCCCTGGAGTTCCAGGACGACCCAGGGAGCTGGGCGGTGCAGCACCACTACCTACTGGGGCCGTACCTTCTAGTAGCCCCCGTGCTCAGCGAGGATGACAGGGTGGACATCTACCTCCCACCGGGCACCTGGTACGACTTCTGGACAGGAGATAAGGTGATGGGCCCCACCGTTATGGCGCGCACTGTGGGGCTGGACACCCTGCCGATGTACGTCCGCGGCAGCGCCATACTGCCCACGGGCCCTGTGTCGGACACTGTACCCGACCTATGGGACCCCCTCACCATCCAAATCTACCCCCAAGCCCAGGGCCGGCTGGAGATACCCGAGGAGGGAGGGCGCCCACACACACTGGTCCAGGTGTCCAGAAGCAGGGCCACCGTCATCCAGGCCCGGGGGCCCCGGCGCTCCTGGCGCCTTCGCCTCCAAGATGCCGAGCGCCCCGGACAGGTGGCTGTCTCGGCTGCTGGAAGAAGCACCTGGCGGTTCGACGAGGTGTCCCGCACCGTAGAGGTGGATGTGGAACCCTGCGAGAGCCTCGAGCTCACCCTTCCCCTTTCAAGGGGTGATAGGCCATGACCCCGCTGGTAGGTGCCACTACAAGAAGAGAAGACAGACCGTTATGTGGAAATTCGTAGTCCGCCGTTTCCTGGCCTCCCTCCTCGCCCTCATCGGTGCCACCATCCTGGTCTTTGGAGTCTCCCGACTGCTGGGTGATCCCCGGGCCCTTCTTCTGCCTGAGGGTGGGTACGGGCTGAGCCAGCAGGAGTGGGAGGCCGCCACCCGGCGACTGCACCTGGACAAGCCGGTGGTGGTGCAGTACGGCTACTGGCTCTGGGACCTGGTGCGGGGAGACTTGGGCCAAGACCTGGCCGACCGTTCGCCCATCGCCCCCAAGCTACGGGCCAAGTTCTTCCCCACAGCCAAGCTGGCCGTCTCCGCCTGGATTCTGTCCACCATCATTGGGATACCCCTGGGCGTCCTCTCTGCCGTCAAACGGGGCACCGTGTGGGACTACTTGGGACGGGGCTTCGCCCTCTTTGGACAGACCCTGCCCACCTTCTGGCTGGGCATCGTAGCCATCCTGGTCTTTGCCGTATGGCTGGGGTGGCTCCCCACAGGCACCATGGGAGAGGGTCTGGCCATCCGCAACTACATTTTGCCCACGGCGACCCTGGCCTGGCTGGCCGCCGCCGGCTACCTCCGGCTGACCCGCTCGGCCATGCTGGAGGTACTGGACTCGGAGTACATCAAGCTGGCCCGAGCCAAGGGGCTCAACTCCTGGGCCATCATATGGAAGCACGCCTTCAAGAACGCCGCCATCGCCCCCCTGACCTACTCGGGCCTGCTCCTGGCCGGCTTCATCACCGGCTCCATAGCCGTGGAGACGGTCTTCTCCTGGCCTGGTTTGGCCCGCTACGCCGTGGAGGCCGTGTGGAACAACAACTTCACCGTCCTGGCCGTGGTCACCCTTATCTTCACCCTGGGATACGTCATGGCCAACTTCCTGGTGGATGTCCTGTACGGCTACATCGACCCCAGGATACGGTACACCTAGGAGAGGGGTAGCTTGGCCCGAGCGGAAGCCGGCGTAGTGGCAACGAGAAGGCGCCTTCCGGGCCTGGCCCGGCCCCTGATAGTCCTGCGCCGATGGCCCGTTATCCCCATGGCCATCCTGCTCATCCTGGGCGGCGTCGCGGCTTTCGCCCCCATGGTGGCGCCCCAACCTCCATTGAGAGCCAACGTCCGGGAGAGGAACATCCCCCCGGCATGGTACGAAAGGGGAAGCTGGAACCATCTTTTGGGCACCGACACCATCGGGCGGGACCTGCTGAGCCGCCTGATCTACGGGGCCCGCATCTCCCTGATGGTAGCGGCTATTGCTCTGGTCAGCGGCACGGTGCTGGGGACGGGCGTGGGGCTGCTGACGGGCTACGCCGGAGGGTTGCTGGACGAAGTGATCATGCGGGTCGTGGACATCTGGCTGGGGCTGCCCTTCGTGCTCATGGCCCTGGTCATCGCCGTGGTGCTGGGCAGCAGCCTGACCACCATGGTAGTGCTGCTGGCCTTGCTGGCGTGGACGCCCTTCGTCCGCAACGTACGGGCCGAGGTACTATCCCTCTCCCAGCGCGACTATGTATCCCTGGCCCGGGTGGCTGGGGCTTCGGGGCCCCGCATTCTCCTGCGCCATATCCTGCCGGGGGTCATCAACACCGTCATCGTCATCGCCACCCTGCGGTCGGGGCAGCTCATCCTCACCGAGGCCTTCCTCAGCTTCCTGGGGGCGGGCATCCCACCGCCCACACCCACCTGGGGCTCCATCATTGCCGACGGCCGGGACTACCTGCGGGATGCGTGGTGGATCTCCTTCTTCCCTGGCCTGGCCATATTCCTTACGGTCATGGCCCTGAACTTCATCGGTGACTGGATGCGGGACAGGTTCGACCCCCGCCTTCGGCAGCTCTAACCCTGGTCTGAAAGCGTTACACGCTCCCTGACAAAGCCCAGGACCTCCTCTGCCAGGGAGGTGGCCCGCAGCGCTTCCTGCTGGTCGAAGGCGTCGGCCGGTATCCCGGCGGGCATGTAGCGAGGGTAGCGGGTGATATAGAAGTACTTATCCAGGAACACCGCCACCGACTTAAGGACGTGGAAGGTCCGGTCGAAAACGGCGGCGTCCTCACATAGGTCCGCTAGAGAGTGGCCCCAGACGTCCTCAGCGCCGCGGGAGTACAGGAAGCCGGCCATAGCCTTCTCCGCCGACTGCTGAGCCAGGAAGCAGGCCAGGTTGTAGCGGCCTCCTTCTAGAGCGAACCTAGCGTCCTCCAGGTCTCGCTGGGCCTGGGCCAGCCATCGTTGCCCCTCCCGACCAGCCTCACCCTTCATAGAGCACCACCCCTCCCCTGACCGCCCGAGCCAGGTTAGGGTTAGTGGTGTCCAGGGCGTGGAACTCTTCCGGGGTGTACACGTACACGTCCAGGCCCAGGCGCGGCTGAAGGTGGCTGTAGAAGAAGTCGGCCCTGGCCGCGAAGGGCATGTCTGTATCGTGTACTACTACCAGCTCCAGGTTGCTGGCCGGGCCCACCCCGTCCCCGGCCATGGCCCCTATGAGCACCGCCCGGCGTATGCCTAGCTGAGGCAGCTCTAGGGCAATGCGCTCCAGCTCCTGCTGGAGCATCCGCCGCCGGTGCTCCGAAAACCCGATGCGAATGGGCACGGGGAACCTCCCGAGGTGGGGTCTGCCTATCGGTGAGGCTGTGGCAGCCAAACTGGTTGCCCTAAAGGTCCTCCCAGATGGCCCAAAGGCCCCCAGGCTGGCCTGAGTAGGCTCAAGGGACTTCACCCCTGGACCTTCAAAGTCTGGTCATCTTTGCGGCGCCATCGGCCTCCAAGGCCAGCCGGGGCCCTGGCCCATCTGGGGCCTCATCCCGGCGAGGAGTAAGCCCTCTGCCGTCCGCCAGCAGGGGGTCACGTGCTGGCAACGGAGGGGGGCCTAGGCCTTCTGGGCCTGGAGCCGCTTCCTGGTGTACTCTATAAGGCCGCCGGCCTGGAGCAGCTCCATCATGAAAGGCTCGAAGGGCTTGGCCTTAAACTCCTTGCCCTTGGTCAGGTTGCGTATAGTGCCCGTGGCCAGGTCCACCTCCACCTCGTCGCCGGCGTCGGTGGCGTCCACGGCCTCTGGGCACTCCAGCACCGGCAGGGCGCGGTTGATGGAGTTGCGGAAGAAGATGCGGGCGAAGCTCTTGGCGATGATGCAGGAGATGCCCGAGGCCTTGATGGATATGGGGGCGTGCTCCCGGGAGGAGCCACAGCCGAAGTTGACTCCAGCCACCATGATGTCCCCGGGCTTGACGCGATTCACGAACTCCGGGTCGGCCACCTCCATACAGTGGGAGGCCAAAAACTTCTCGTCGGTGCTGACCAGGTAGCGGGCGGGGATGATCTGGTCGGTGTCGATGTGGTCGCCGTACTTGTG
>DAOUBE010000024.1:0-3374 GCA_034432835.1 Dehalococcoidia bacterium
TGGGACAGGGGATGGGGCGCAGCGACCGAAGAATCCGGAGGGGAGGCGTCCCATCCCCACCAGGTCCTGAACCCTTGTACCAAGGGCTCAGAATGGCCCACGTCCCACTCCCATGGGACGCACGAAGGATGAAAATGCCTTCGGGCCCATGGGCGAAGGAGGTCCAGTGTCAGCGGTGCTGCCAGACCCACTCAGAAGGTAACCCTGGAGATAGCGACCCTGGCATTTTCACAGTGACGACATGGCTTTGATGACGCCCTGAAAGGGTGTACCTAAGCCAGGGGCATCCCTCACCTCGGTGTATGTGAGGGGTATAAAGGACAGAGGCCCTCCCCCTTGACAGGGTGGTCAGTTAGGCAACATTCCCCAGGGGTGTGGGGGACACAGTCCCTAGAGGAAGTCCTTAGCCTCGTCCCACTGGAGAACCCGGGGGTGCAGGGGAGAATCCCCCGCTAGGAGTCTGGCCAACGCCGTCATAAACGCCGGGGACTGGGAGGACTCCGGGGTGCAGGGGACGGAGTCTCCTGCTAGGGGGTACCAGGGGAGAATCCCCTGAGCTTTACATTCCCCCTTCTCCCTGTGGGAGAAGGGGGACTTAGGGGGATGAGGGCAACAAGGGGGAGCCTCGAGGGGGATGGTAATCCCCCTCGACCTAAGAGGGGGATGAGGGCAACAGGGGGAGCCTCGAGGGGGATGGTAATCCCCCTCGACCAGAGAGGGGGCTCGGGCGCCGTGAGAGGTGGGAGTCCTGGCCTGGCACTGACTTGGCGTAGTTCCCCTTCCCCAGCGGGGCGAAGCGATGTGGCAGTACCAAGCACAACCAACGGCACCTAGCTTGGGGTACTGCCTCTCTACGGGGATAGCCCAAGGGGACGGAGTCGGGCTGCTGGAGAGGGGCCCTTCTGGAAAGCCCCTCAGCCGCCGGGCCGGGGCCCTCTGCCCAAACGCTGGAGGCGTCGCAGGGCCTCCAGCCTGTCCCTGTCGCCCACCCTGGCCCGTGCCAGGGCCCCCTCCAGAAAGGCAATGGTCTCGTCGTAGGTGCGGCGGTCCACGGGGAAGGGGTGGCCGTCCTTGCCACCGTGGGCGTAGCTGAAGGTCACCGGGTCCCGCAGGCTGGCCTTGGCGCCGTACAGCAGCTCCGCCAGCAGGCTCAGGGCCCGCAGCGTGGCCGGGCCCACGCCCTCCAGGGCCAGCAACCCCTCAAAGTCCGCGGGCTTGCGCTGATACGTGGATAGGAGCACCTTCCTCAGCCGCTGGGGGTGGATGTCCTCGGCCAGGATGTGGTGGCGCCGGGGCAGGGTCATGGTGCGGGCACGCTCCAGGTCCCGCACCACGGCGTCGGGGTGGTCGTGGGCAGCGATGTGCGCCATGGCCTGGCGGGCATCCTCGCTCTCTCGGGCCACCAGGTTCAACACGGTGCCCGTGCCGGCCGAGGCGATGGCGGCATGGGGCTCGCAGACGAAGTTGACCGGCCTCTCGGCCAGCCAGTGGTAGCGGCGGGCGTAGCCGTTGGTCTCGTTCATCCCCTGCTGCACCACCGCCCAGGCGGCCCCTTTGGGGCCAGGGACGAAGAAAAAGCAGTGGTGGTAGAGCTGGTAGCCGTCCTGCAGGGCGGCGCTGTCCACCTTGGCCGACATGCGGCTGGCGTACACCAGGTAGCCCAGGTCCTGGCCCAGCTTATCCCCCACGGCCAGGATCTCGGAGGGGGTGCGGCGAGAGGTCGCCCCCTTTCCCCCGCCCACGTAGAGGCCCAGGTCCTTCTCCAGGCCCTTCACCCCCTCTTTCAGCGCCCCGCAGACCGTGGTGGTGAGCCCGCTGCTGTGCCAGTCAAAGCCCAGGAGACATCCCAGGGCCTGGAACCAGTAGGGGTCGGACAGGCGCCGCAGCACCTCCACCGGCCCGTAATCTTCCACCATGGCGATGGTGATGCCCCGGGCCAGCTTGACCATGCGCTGGAAAAGCCACGGGGGCGCCTTGCCGCCGTGAAGGGGGAGGTAGGCCGTACCTGTGCGATGGCCGCCGCCGGGAAAGGTGCTCACGACCAGGATTATACCTCACTCAGGCAAGGACGGGATGGCGCGGACACCACCTCGCTGTCAGTCCGAGGGGAAGGATGGGGGGTCATGGAGATGGCCTGGTCCGGAAAATCTCCACGGCGGCCCCTTGCAGCACCGCCCCCTTGATGGGCGGGTGGGTCTTCTCCACACGCACCCGGGCCGACAGCACGGGGAAGGTGTCCAGCACCCGCTGGGCGATGGCCTCGGCCAGGGCCTCCAGCAGCTCTCGGGGTGGCCCCTCCATCACCTCCCGCACCGCCCGGTACAGGTGGGAGTAGTTCACCGTGTCCTCCAGGCGGTCGGAGAGGCCGGCCGGCCGTAGGTCGGCCTGCACCTCCAGGTCAACCAGGAAGGTCTGGCCCGCCGCCCGCTCCTCGGGGTTGACCCCGTGGAAGGCGTAGAACTGCATCCCCCGGAGGATGATCTTGTCGCAAGGCTGGCCCACGCTCATTCCCTCCGTGGGCCGGGGCTGGCGGCCTCGGGGCCTGCCGCCATGAGCCACGCGTCCCGGTACTCTCCCTCGTGAAGCTCGTGGGCGGGCAGCCGCTTCAGTATACGGAAGCCCGCCTTCTGGTAGCAGCGCACCGCGCGGGTATTCCAGGTCTCCGGGTCAACCACCACCTGGTCCGCCTTGAGACGCTGGAACAGATACCTCACCATGAGGGACACCGCCCTCGTGCCCAGACCCCTGTCCCACAGGTCCGGCTCCCCGATGAACACGTCCAAGCCGTAAACCCTGTCGGGCCGGGACAGACCGAAACCCTCCTTCTCCTCTTCTGTTAGAGAGAAGTACTGAATGTAGTCCACCAGGCCATAATACTGCATGTAACCGATGGGGGTGCCTTGATGGAGAAGGATACAGGGCACCACCGACTCCTCACCCCGCACCAGGGGCCCGTACTCCTCCACCACCCGCTCCAGGGGGAAGGGGTTGTCCCGGCCTTCGTAGTAGGCCAGGACACGATGGTCGGTAAGCCACCGGGCCATGAGCCCGTAGTCCTCCATGTCGTCGCGCATGAGTCGAATGGCTAGGTCGCCCTCCTGGGCAAGCAGGCCATTGGTCACCGGTGTCCCGTCCCTCATGACGCCCAACCGGCCCGTGGCTACAGCCCCCGCAGCTCCAGGGTCTCCACCTTCCTGGTGGCCACGTCCGCCACCCGGATGGCGTGGTTATTGGTATCGGCTATGTATAGCCTCTCGCCGGCAAAGCTCAGCCCACCCGGCTCGTCAAACTGGGCCTGCAGGCCCTGGCCGTCTCGGTGGCCCGCCTCCCCCGTCCCAAGGAAGGTCACTGAATGCCTGCTCTGGGGGAAGACC
>DAOUBE010000025.1:0-2561 GCA_034432835.1 Dehalococcoidia bacterium
CCGGGACCTATAGGTCCCGGCAGGCCGCATAGCAACGCGTCCTTGTTCTTTATCGGCCGCTGAAATACCGCTCCAGGGCCGGGCGATTTTTTTCAAGCCACCTCATGTTTAGCCGTATCTGCTCCAGGGCCTGGCGCACCGTGCGAGCCGCCGCAGGCACCGGATGGGCGGCGAAGAACTGCTCCACGTCCCGGTACCTCTCCTCCGTGGAGAAGCCCCGGGCGATACCCACAATGCGCATGATGGCGAACCCGCCCTGGCCGTACCGTCGGTCGAACTCAGGCCAGTTGGCCTTAAGGAACTCCCACGCTAGGTCCCGGCCCTGGGGGTTGCCAGCGGTGCTCACCAGCACGGTGACGGTGTCGTGGGCCCGCACCTCCGGGGTCAGGGAGTACTCCAGGGTCTGCTGCAGAAGGGGCCTTTGGTTGAAGCGGGTGAGGGCCACCAGGAACCGTACCTTCTCCTCCTGCAGGGCCGCCTCCTTGTAAAGCTGCTTCAGGGCAGCGTAGGTGTCGCCATCACCACCCTCGGCCGCCAGGCTGAACACCACACCCCGCAGGTCGGGGTGGACAGCCCTCTTGTCCCGCAGGTAGGCCTGGAACAGCTCCCTGGCCGTGGCCAAGGTGGCCTCGTCCCCGTAACCGCCCAGGCTGCCCAGGACGGTGCTGCGCAGCAGGGCATCCAGGTGCCCCTCCCCCTGCCGGGGCTGCCAGCCCACCTTTTGGGAAATGGGCCGGAACAGCTCCCTGGCAAAGGCCCTGAACTTGTCGTGGTAGGGGTCGCCGAAGGTCAGGTTGTGGATGGCCCGCAGGTTGCCCGACAGGTCGCTCCACACGGAGAAGTCAACCTCGTTGGTATAGGCGGCGGCGATGGTGAGGAACTGGTCCGCCCACATGTACCCGGCCTTGCACAGGGCGTAGGCGTCGTTCTGGATGCCCAGGCGGTCGGCGGCGGGCAGCTCCAGGGAGGCCACTGCCGGCAGGAGGCGCTCCCAGTCCTGGGGCTGGTAGAGGGTGCGGTAGAACCCGGTCTGGAGTGGGTTCACCTTGACCCAGGCCCTGCCGTCCCCTGGGCTGGTCCCCTTCAGGCGGAGGGTCGCCTTGCGCTCCTCCATCAGGTGGCGGACGGGCTGCCTCTGCCAGGAGGTCACCACGCCCAGGGGCACGCTCCACAGGGTCGGGTCGTCCTGGCCCTCCCCTATCAGATGGCTATAAAGGAAGCGCCTCTGGGACAGCTCCAGGGCCAGCCCTCCTCGCTGCCGTCGGGAGACCACCTCCACCACGGGGTAGCCCGTCTGTTTCACCCACGAGTCCATGAGCCTGCCCACGGGCTGTCCAGACACCTCCTCCAGGGCGGCCCACAGGTCGGCGGTGGTGGCGTTGCCGTGAATGTGCTGGGACAAGTAGCGCTGGATGCCCCGCTGGAAAACCTCGGGGCCCAGGAACTGCTCCAGCATGCGCAGAATGGCGGCCCCTTTGCTGTAGCTAATCTCGTCGAACAGCTCGCGGATCTCTCCTGGGGTCTTCACCTCTACCTCGATGGGGTGAGAGTTCTTCAGGCCATCCAGGCCCAGGGCGCGCATGGTGTCCTGGTCCAGGAACTGGGTCCACATGTCCCACTGGGGGAACAGGTTGTCCACCGTTTTGGTACCCATCCAGGAGGCGAAGCTCTCGTTAAGCCACAGGTCATTCCACCACCGCATGGTCACCAGGTCGCCGAACCACATGTGGGCCATCTCGTGGGCCACCACCTCGGCCACTCGCTGGCGGGTGGCCGCTGGGCTGTTCTCGGGGTCCACCAGCAGGGCCGTCTCCCGGTAGGTGATGCACCCCCAGTTCTCCATGGCGCCGGCGGCGAAGTCTGGTATGGCCACGTGGTCTAGCTTGGGAAGCGGGTAGGGTATTCCAAAGTAGTCGTTCATATAGTCCAGGATACGCAGGGAGGTCTCCAGGGCGAAGCGACCCTGGTGCTCCCGACCCCGGGTGGCCCACACTCGCATCAGGGTGCCGCTGCGGTGGCGCTGCTCCACGCAGGCCAGGTCGCCCACCACGAAGGCCAGCAGGTAGGTGGACATGGGGGGAGTCTCCTGGAACCGCACCTGCTTCATGCCGTGGCCTGCGTCCAGCTCCGCCTCCACGGGGGTGTTGGAGATAACTGTCAGGTCCCTGGGGACCACCATGGTGAGCTGGAAGCGGGCCTTGAGGGCGGGCTCGTCCCAGCAGGGGAAGGCCCGCCGGGCGTCTGAGGCCTCGAACTGGGTGCTGGCCATCCAGCGCTCCTGGCCCTGGGAGTCGGCGTAGCGGCTGCGGTAGAAACCCCGGAGCTTGTCGTTCAGCTCACCGGTGAACTGGATGTGCAGCCGCGCCGGGCCCAGGGGTATCTCGTCGTCGAACTCCAGCCGGGCCGTCTCCGATGCCGCGTCTAGGACGATGTTCTTTGCTCTGTGGGGCTGGTGGACCTCCGGAGTTATCTGCGCCGACTGGATGGACAGCTCGTCGGCGTTGAGGACTATGGTGGAGGTCGGCTCCAGCACCTCGACCTCGATGGTCTCGTCGCCTCGG
>DAOUBE010000026.1:0-1713 GCA_034432835.1 Dehalococcoidia bacterium
GGGCGATGAACCAGCCCAGGAAGCTCAAGGCCCCTGAGAGGAACACCCCCACCACTACCCTGATGACAACGGCGACCAGTATCTCCAACGCCCGTCAGTCACCTCTAGGTATGGCTTTGCCTATCGTCTGCCCGTAGCCACCCACGAGATTATACCAGACCCGCCCGTCCCAGAGGGCGGCCCTTCTTGACTGTTCCTTTAGCCTTGTTTACCCCATCTGTACCCACGTTGAGGGAGTACCTTACCGGTCAGCCCTACGTTGTACCCGAAGTTAACGACTTGCATAACCCCGCGGGTGCGTTTACACGCAATGCTGCAGTGCCGAACATTCTTGCTCCGCCACTGGCGGACGAAGGACCTGGGGAGGGGCCCCAGGAGGGGGTTAGTACCTGGCCTGGGTGATACGTGGCCACAAGGGATGTTCAGGCGACCATGGGCAAGGAGAAGTAGCTCAAAGGCCAGGAGGATGCCCTCCCCACACCCTTAGCCGTTCGCAGGGTGAGGCGTGGAGTTGGAACGACTGAGGGTGACAGGGGAACAAGGCCCACGGGGTCCAGTCGTTGAAAGGCGTCACAGCCTCAAAGGAAAGGAGGAGCCTATGGACAAGGTGCTGAGGTGGATAGACATCTTCCATATGCTGACCCTGGCGCTGTGCCTGGGCCTCCGGGGCATCCCAGTTTACGGCTCCCGGGCCTAGGGCCAGCGGCAGCCGTCACCCCAGGGCCGGCCGCCAGGCTATGAGCCCCTGGACCCGCGGCCTGGCGCCCCGCACCACAAGCCCGCTGGGCGTGCTCTCCAGCAGCTCCTCCATCGCCCTCTCCAGGCGCCGATCGTTGGCGCTCCCTGGCTCCACGTACAGCCGCTGCCGCAGTGTCTCCCGCGCCTCCACCAGGTCTTGGTACGCCGCCACTCCTTGAGGCGGGAACATCTCCAGGTCGGGGTATATCCCCATCTCCCATAGTACAGCCAAGAGCTCCGGCAGGCCCGGTAGGTTGACCCGCTCCTCCTTGTGGACCCGTTCCCAGAAGGGCGCCAGGTGGGACTGGGGCGACTCCATGAACATCAGGACCAGCACCAGCCTACGGGCGTGGGAGTCCAGCTTCCGCAGGAAGGGCTCCACATCGGCCACGCCGTAGAGCACGTGGGAGCACAGCACCACGTCCCCCGGCTCCACCTGTGCCTCCTCCCACGTGGCCTTGACCGCCGTGACGTTGGCGATACCCGCCTCCCGTGCCCCCGCCTCCAGCTCCTGGACCATCGCCTCCGACGGCTCCACCACGGTAACGTGGCGGCACTTCAGGGCCAGGGGCAGGGCGAACCGGCCCGCCCCCCCGCCGACGTCTAGCACCGTGTCCCTGGCCCTGATCCTGGAGAGCAGCCGCCTCAGCACGGGATCGTCGGCCCTGCGGGGATCGGCCCGGAAGTGGGACGCGTAGGGTCGCCAGAAATCCTCCGAGGGTGGTGTACGGGCCTGGGCGCGGAGAGACTGCTGGTGGTGGGCCTCTACCCTCTGTTTCCACTGCTTTATGGCCTGTCCCACTGGCTCCCGCTCCTTCTGTCAAGGCTGTCCTGGACTCCCTGTAGTGTAGCGTCTGTGGTGCCGGAAGGCCAGGGACTGTACTGGTTCAGTACATATGAGACAGTCGGGCTATTTTAGGGACCAGTTCTGGGTGGTGCTTAGTAAGATACTGGGCTGGGGTGTTGTAGTCCAGG
>DAOUBE010000027.1:0-2644 GCA_034432835.1 Dehalococcoidia bacterium
GCCACCTCCTTTCTGGTCTATTCTCACCCAGAAGTGTGGCCCCTTCTGCTTCTACTTTTCCACGCCTACTGTCTCATATCTATCTGAACTTTTTCAGGGCCAGTCTCCAAATTTCCGAGCTTGTTGGGCAAGTGGCCCTGGCATGGACAAATCTGGCATCTCTTCCCCCAGCTAAAAGGTCAGGTTCCAACAAGGCCAAGGCTTGGACACGAAGGGTCTCGCTGGTAAAGGATGGTGGCCCCACCCCCGCTGGGAGTAACAGAAGAGAATCCCCTGAACTTTACATCCCCCTTCTCTCTGTGGGAGAAGGGGGATGAAGGCAGCCGAAGGAGGAGCATCGAGGGGGATGCCCATCCCCTCGACCAGAGAGGAGGATGAGGACTGTTGGGAGGAACAACAATCCCCCTGGTTGCCCGAAAGTGGGTGCAGGGGGAAGCCGGGCCCCTTATCTTTTCCCTTTGGCCGCCAGCTTCTGGGCCGCATCCAAAATCAGGTTGGTAATATCCAGAGACTCCATCACATCGGAGGTCACCTTCTTCCCCGCCTTGTGGATGGTCTGGGTGGCCTCCCGCATGGCCGCCACCACCTCCGGATGGTTGGGCTGGCCAGGATAGCCCATGGACTGGGCCAGGTCATTGGGGCCGTAGGTGTACAGGTCTATGCCCGGGACCTGGAGGATGGCCGGCAGGTTCTTGATGGCCTGGACGGTTTCTATCTGGATCATCAGGAGCATGTTATCGTTGGTCTCGGGGAGGTATTTCACCTTCTCCTCGTCCGTCTGCTGGTTCCAGTGGGTGCCCCGGGAGCCACCCCAGCTCCGCCTGCCAATGGGGGCGAAGCGGCAGGCGTCCACGGCGGCCTTGGCCTGCTCCGGTGTGTCCACATGGGGGACCATGATGCCCATGATGCCTCGGTCCAGGAACCGGTTGATGAACTGGGGGTCGTTGGTGGTGACCCTGGCCGTGGGCGTCAAGCCCACCAGGTCGGCCACGCGGCACAGGTCCTCGATGGTCTCGGGGGTGAAGGGGCCGTGCTCAGCGTCGAAGCTCACGTAGTCCAGCCCGGCCACCCCCAGCAGCTCCACGATGGCCGTGGAGGGGAAGACCATGTTAGCTCCGTAGGCCTTCTGGCCTTTGCGCATCTTCTCCAGGATCTTGTTCTTTCTAGGCTGCCACACGGCGCCACTCCTTTCATTGAATTTGGTGAGTCTGGTACAGAGGGGTGTTCCCCTCTGTACTCCCCGTGCTATTGCCAATCGGGCCTGCCACCCGGCAGGGCTCGGCAGGGTCCACCCTGCACCCTTCTCTTTGGTCACCAAGATGGGGTGTTGGCCTTCCCACCCACCCGCCCTCGGGCGTGCTAGGGGAGAATCCCCTGGCACCCCTAGCAGAGGGGGATGCCATCTCTGCACACCCCGTGGCCCCTTCCTTCGCTTCGCTCAGGGCTACGGCTCACCAGGGCAGGCTGTGGAGCCTCCTGCCACTTATGTGCTTCGCATCCCTCCGAGGAGCACCTGGCCAAACTATGGGTGCAGGGGCACCCTCCTGAGCGAAGCCAAGGGGCGCGCTCTGCTACGCCATGGACAGCACGCTGCGGGCCACCTCTCCCTTGGCCAGGGCGTCAAAGGCGTCGTTCACCTTCTCCAGGGGATAGACCCTGGTTACCAGCTCGTCCAGCTTCAGTTTCCCAGCCTTGTACAGCTTGACCAGTCGCGGGAAGTCAATGTGGGGCCTGGCCGTGCCGTACATAGAGGCGATGATGCTCTTTTCCGGCATGAGCATGCGGGCGTCCAGGGTTACAGGGGTGTTGACCGGCGCATGACCTACCCACACCGTTACCCCCCGCTTACGTGTACATAGCACGCTCTGAACAAAGGGCTCACTGGTGAGGCCAATGGCCGCGAAGGCGTAGTGGGCGCCGGGCCCCCCAGTGATCTCCCGGATGCGCTCCACCGGGTCTTCCTTGGCCGCGTTGACCACGTGGGTGGCCCCGAAGCGCTTGGCCATGTCCAGCTTGTTGTCTCGGATATCCACGGCGATGATGGGGTAGGCGTTGACCATGGCTGCCCCCTGTATCACGTTCAGGCCCACGCCACCGCAGCCAAAGACCGCCACCGAGGCCCCAGCCGGCACCCGGGCGGTGTTGATGACCGCCCCCACACCCGTCATCACCCCACACCCTATCAGCGAGGCCTGGGGGAAGGGTACCTCCTTGTCTATGGGGATGGCGGCGCCCTGGGGGACCAGGGTGTAGGTGGAGAAGGTGCCGATGCCCCCCATGACGTTGACCCGAGTGTCCGAGCCCCGCAGCCTGGCAGGGCTGGCGGTGTGGGTGGGCAAGTCGCACAGGGCGGGGAAGCCACTCTGGCACATCTCGCAGGTGCCGCAGCTCACCTTCCAGGAGAGGATGACGTGGTCACCCTCCTTCACCCTGCTCACCCCCGGCCCCACCGCCTCCACAATGCCAGCACCCTCGTGGCCCAGCACCGCTGGCAGAGGCACGTGGGGCCACTCGCCTTTCACCACGTGCCAGTCCGAGTGGCAGACGCCGCTGGCCATGATCTTCACCAGCACCTGCCCGGGGCCGGGCTCGTCAAGGTCGAACTCTTCGATCTTCAAGGGGGTCCTGGCCTGGTATAGCACTG
>DAOUBE010000028.1:0-7463 GCA_034432835.1 Dehalococcoidia bacterium
CCTCGCCCCTTCGCTTCACCCAGGGCAGGCCCTTGACCCACACCTCACTGAGGTGGTCCCAGGGTATGTGACCAAGGAAGGTGGAGCGTAAGTCCAGGGCATGCCCTGCCAGGGTCGCGCCCGGGTAGAGTTCTTGTCAGCCCAGGTGGGCCTGGGCCGCCTCCCTGGCCTGTTCCATGAGCGCGGCCACGTCCTTGAGCGACTCCTCGCGGTGGGGCTGGAGGAAGAGGAACACCACCTCCTTCACCCGGCGTCCCGTCGCCCCCTCCAGGGCCAGGGCGTAGGCGCCCCCCTGGAGCCGGTACCGGTCCATGGCCCTGGCCAGCTCCTCCTGGGTCTTCAGGGCATCAGTCTTGTAGTCCACCACCACCAGGTCGCCGTCCTCCTGGAACAGCAGGTCAACGAAGCCCTCCAGCACCCCGTCCGCCACGGGTGCTGCTATGGGCACCTCTCGCCACCAGCGGCCCGAGGCCACCGCCCGTCGCACCACGGGGCTCTCCAGGGCGTTGCGGGCCAGCCTGGCCACCTCGGCCTCGCGCTCCGGGATGCCCTCGGCGGTAGCCTGGGCCCGGGCCGTCTCCTCCAGGCCCGCGCCCGTGACCAGGTCCACCGTCTGGAGGACGGCGTGGACGGCACGTCCCAGGGAGGTCCCAGCCCGGCCGCGCCTCCACGGCTCGTCGGCCACCTCCTGCTCCTCTTTGGCCTCCTGGGCCAGGGTGGTGGCGGCCAGAGCCCAGGGACGGCTGCGTGCCTGCAGCAGTGCCGCCCGCTCCTTCACCCACTGGGCCCGACTCTCGGGGGTATCGCCGTCTGGAGGGTGGGGAGGCTGTGGGCTGGCAGGACTGGGCTGCCCACTGGGGGGCGCCCCTAGGGAGACTGGGCGCCACAGGTGGTCGTGGCCCTGCAGATGGAGCGCGAACTGGGCCGCGGCAGAGGAACCGTCTCCCTCCTTCCGCCAGAGGCTGACCACCAGATGGTCCCTGGCCCGGGTGGTGGCCACGTACATCAGCCTGACGTACTCCTCCTGGTCCAGGAGCCTCTCCCGCTCCGCCAGCTCCTGGTAGCCCTGGGTCTGGAAGCGGGCCTTGTCTGTCCCGGTGCGCACCTCCACCCTTCCCTGCTGGCGGTCCACAAGGACCACAGGCCATCTAGTATTGTCCGTGTTGTTGATGCCTGTGAGGACCACTATGGGGAACTCCAGGCCCTTGGCGGCGTGGATGGTCATGATACGGACGGCATCTTCGTCGCTTTCAGGCACCGGGGCCTCCACCAGGCGGGCATGCTCCTCCATCTGCTCCTCCACCCACTCCAGGAAAGCCCGGAGGGAGGTCCCGCCGGCTCGGCCGAAGGTCCTAGCCCACTCCACCAGGAAATAGTAGCGCCGCCACCGTTCCCTGGGCCTGGGGTGGTCCAGGGCCAGCTCCAATAGCTGGCGGTCCCGGATAAACTGCTCCATCAGGGCAGTGGGAGACAGGGTCAGCCTGCGCTGGTGGAACTCCCTGAGCACCTCCAGCCCCTCTGTCACCGGCCCTGGAGGCGCCTTACCAGGGCTCAGAAAGTCCAGGCGGCCGCCGGCCTCCACGAAGGACAGCAGGTCCACATCGGAGCAGGCCAGGGCTGGCGAGCGCAGGGCTGCCACCAGCGCCACCTGGTCCGAGGGGTTGTCTATGGCCCGCAGGCAGTTGAGCAGGTCTCGCACCTCCTGAGTGTGGAAAACCAGGGAGGCGCTCTCAATGCGATAGGGCACACCGGCATTCTCCAGGGCTTCCTCCAGCACGTCCAGGCCCGTGCGGGAGCGCATAAGGATGCAGATATCCTGGAGCCGGGCCTGGTGGAAGCCCTCGCCCCGGCTGGGGTCCCGTACCGGCCAGCCCTGGTCACGGATGTGAAGCAGAAGGCTGGCTATCTCCTGGGCCTCCTGGCGCCGTACCTGGTCCATGGCACTATCCACGGGCTGGCCTATATAGTGGACCATGGGCGGGACCTGGTGCTTTGTACCCGGCTCCCAGCGGTGCTCCAGGGGGATGTAGTCCACCTGGCCCTGGCGGGGCTCCATCCACCTCTCGAAGACGTGGTTGACCCACTGGATGATGGGCTTCTGGGAGCGGAAGTTCTGCACCAGGGGGACGGGCTGGCAGCCGGCCACCTGAGCCAGGCGCGCGGTCAGGGCAGCCTCGGCGCGACGGAAACGGTAGATGGACTGCTTGGGATCCCCCACCACAAACAGCTTGCCCGGGGCGGGCCGGACGTCGGTCCAGCACCGGGGCCGGGCCTCGGGCCGGGCACCCGGCGGCACATCCTCGGCCAGGAAGAGGGCGATCTCCACCTGGAGGGGGTCCGTGTCCTGGAACTCGTCTATGAGCAGATGGGTGTACCGCTGGCGGAAGTAGTCCCGCACCTCCAGATTGTCCCGCAGCAGGTCCCGAGTCCAGACCAGGAGGTCGTGGAACTGGGCGACTCCCTGGCGTTTGCGCTGCTGGGCATACTGAAGGACGAAGCCCTGGAGGGCCTTCAGGAGGGGGACCAGGGCGGCGCGGCGGGTAGCCTCCAGCTCCTCCTGGACCCTCTCCTGCAACCTGCTGAGCAGCTCCTTGGCGGCCTTACACGCGTTCTGGCCAGTCTGAGGGTCCCTGTCCCAGTCCCGCTGCCTGCCCGTATTGCCTCCGTTTAGCGGGGGGCTGTGGGCTAGGAGGCGCAGGGCCTGGAGGGAGGCCGGATGGTACCTGGCCAGCCTCTGGACCAGGCGGGCCACGCCCCGGATGTGGGCCACCAGGGGGTCCTCTTCGCCCTTTCGAGCGTAGCGGCACAGCCTCTCCAGCTCAGGGACGGCGGCAACCAACGTCTGAGCGGCCTCTGGCTTGGGGGCAGGGCCGTCGGGGAAGGAGGCCTCGGCCAGCAGATCGTACTCGGCGTGGAACTGGCGGGCCACTTTGTATAAGTGGTCCATGGAGAGGCCCAAGGTAAAAGCGGTGCGGAGCCAGGGAGCCAGGGACGGGTCCTCCAGGGCGGCATCCAGCCAGCGGGCCCAGGCCTCGCGGAAGTGCAGGTCGGCCCGGACCTCGTCCAGCACCTCGAAGGCGGGGGGCAGCCCCGCCTCCAGGGGACGCTCCCGGAGGAGGCTGCCGGCGAAGCTGTGGAGGGTCTGGATGGCCGCCTGGTCCAGGTCCTCCACCCCCTTCTTGCACCGCTGCCTCTGGGCGTCGCTGTGGGCGGGGTCAGCGGCACCCTTCTCCAGCTCCGCCCGGACGCAGTCCCTGAGCTCGGCGGCTGCGGCCTCGGTGAAGGTGATGGCGGCCACCCTGTCCAGGGTTGTGACCCCTGAGGCGACGAGGTTCACCAGCCGGTCCACCAGGCTCCGGGTCTTGCCAGTGCCTGCCCCCGCCTCCACAATGAGGGTCTCGTTTAGGGACTGGACTATGCGCCACCGGTGCCCATGGTCCGTGGGCACGAAGGGCTGGTTCATGTCTCGCCACCCTCCTTGGCGGCCTGCCCTGCCAGGGCCAGGTAGTCCGCCAGCCTGGGGTCCGAACGCTTGCGCTCCCAGTAGAAATGGCGTCGGGCCGGACAAAGGGAATCGAAGTCGCAGTGTTTGCACTGACTGTCCTTCGGCCGTCCGGGGTTGGCTGGGAAGCGGCCCCTGGTGATGCCTCCGGCGATGACCGCCACCACCCGGGCGAAATGCTCCTCTACGGCAGCCAACTCCAGGGGGGTCCGGGGCACCAGGGTGAAGCCGCCCCGGGTGCCCACGAACCAGTAGGCGGCCTGGACGCTGCCCACCCTGCCCTTCAGCGCCTGGGCCACGGCCAGGGCGTAGATAGGGAGCTGAAGGCGCCGGCCTCCATCTACCGGGTCATTTGTGAGGCCCTGGTAGGAGGTGGCAGACCCCGTCTTGTAGTCCAGCAGCAGGGCCTTCTCCCCAGAAGGGTCCAGGTCCACCCGGTCGATGATGCCCCGGAAGCGCAGGACGCCCAGCCCCGGCACCAAGTAGGTGGCTTCGGCCTCGGAGGCCCCAACCTCCCTGGGGTCAAAGCCGAAGCGAAGCTCCACCCGGTAGGGCGAGACGTTGAACTGGGACCTCAGCCGCCAGTCCTCCTCCAGGAACCGGTCCAGGTCCGCCAGTATCTCCTCCTGGGCCAGCTCCCACAGGAGGCGCTTACCTGTGACTCCCCGCTGGCTAGCCTCGCGGAAGGCCTCTTGGGCGGTCTGAAACAGCAGCTCCCGGTGCTCCTCTCGCCAGGGCTCCGCCGGCCCTGGGAGCGTGCCCTGGACCTGGACCTGGCGTATGAACCGCTCCAAGATGGAGTGCACCAGCCTTCCCCGCTCCAAGACCGGGATGGTCTCCAACTCCTCTGGCTCTTCCAGGGCTGAGAGGCGCAGCACCTCGGCCAGGAAGTACTTGAAGGGGCAGGTGGCCCAGCTCTCCAGGGCTGTGGCCGAGAGCACCGGGCGGCGGAACAGGTCCAGCCGGTGGGCCTGTCCGGCCAGAGAGGACAGGTCCCCGTCCCAGACGGTAAGCCTCCTCCCCCGCCGGGCGTGCTCCAGGGCCAAGGCACGGGCCAGGTGGCCGGAAGCGGCCAGGTGGTGGGCACCCAGGGGCTGTCCTGAGTCCCGCCAGCGCAGCAGGTGGTACAGGTCGTAATCGTGTACGTCGGCGGGCGACACCTGCTCCAGGCTGCGCAGCCCTCCCTCCCGCGAAGGGACCATGGTAAGCCAGGGCTGCCGGTTCAGGCGGGGCAGGTCGCCGGTGAAGACCTGGGAACCCTGCAGTCGCGAGGCCTCCTCCAGGAACCAACGGGAGGGGAACTGGCCCCGCTGGGCGGCGGTATCTCCCACGGGATAGGATAGGACGCGGGTGGACGCCGTGGCCAGGGCCGACAGATAGTCGTACCGCTCCTCGGTCTGGCGCGAGGCCTTGAGGGACATGCCGGCGCCGCGGCGCGCCTCGTCGGGCACCAGGGGGTCGTCGGGCACCCTGGGGGGCATCGCCCCTTCTATCATCCCTACCACGTAGATGCGGTCAAACTCCAGTCCCCGGGCCGCGCCCAGGGGGGCCACGAACACACCTTGGCCGAACTTACCCAGGCGTCCGGCCCTGGCGGACAGAAGCTCCTCCAGGGCCAGGGCGAACTGCTGGAAGGTAGGCCCTGGCTCCACTGGGTCTAAGCTCTCCATCTCCGCCAGGCCGCGCTGGATGTCTTCCCAGGCGCCCTGCTCTTGCTCAGATAGCAGCCGTCTGTCCAGGTACCGGTCCAGCAGCCGGCCAGCCCATTGGGCGAAGGCGCGCCACGAGGGACCCTGTTCCGGGGGCCGGGCGTCGGCCCCCAGGGACTCCACGAAGCTGGCCAGGTCGCGTGCCGCCTGGGCCTCCCTGCCCTTGCGCAGGGCGATGGCCTCCACCTCCTCCTGCGAGGCCTCTTCTTCCAGCCTGGTAGCGTAGGCGGCCAGGCGCTCGCGCCACTGCCCCAGGCCCCTGACTACGCCGGCCCTGCGAGAGACGGTATCCCAGAGGGAGGGACTGAATACGGCCCGACTGCCGCCGGGCGGAGCCACGGGGCAGGCTGTGAGCCACTCCATGACTGCCTGGCGGGAAAACTCCTGCCCTGGCAGCCCCATGAGCTCTTTGAGGGTCCGGCCGACCAAGGTGTCCCCCAGGGCAAGGTTGCCCGGCCCGGCCACGGGGATGCCCGCCAGTCGGAACAGCTCCGGCACCAGGGTGGCATAGGGATCGGACTGGCGGTACAGGACGGCCATGCGGTGGAAGGGTACCCCTTCCTCGGCGGCGCGGACTATGGAGCGCAGCACCCAGCGCGCCTCCTGGTGGGCGTCGGGGGTGATGACCAGCCGGGAGTCCACTCCTTGGAGGGCGGCCCCGGTCTCCTGGGGTGGGCCCAGGTGAGGGGACAGATGGTCGGCCAGGGAGCGTATCCGGCCATCCACCAGGGCATCGCCCGTTAGGCCCAGGACCGCGTCACACCGCCAGGAGTGGGCCAGGTCCTTCACCAGCGCCATCTCTGCCGGGGTGAGGTCGTGGACCAGGTAGAGAATAACGGTGCCCAGGTCCGCCAGGCCGGGCGCCGTGCCCGAGGCCACGGCCTGGGCCGCCGACTGGGCCAGGTCCTCACGGTCGTAGTAGCTGCTGGTGAGGTCCTTGAAGCGCTGGTAAAGGGACACCACCTGGGCCCTGAGGCCACCCTGGCTGCTAAGCCTTGCCAGCACCTCGGGCCCAGCCCGTCGCAGCTCTCGAAAGGTGGCCCGCAGGCACTGGTGCAGGGAGGGGTGGTCTCGCAGGGGGGCCAGGGGCCCCTGGGCCCCGGAGGCCGCCGCCCGCACCGCGCTGCCCTCCAGTAGAGACGTGAGAGGGCGCTTGCCCTGGGCCGCCAGGGCCGGCGCCCCCAGCAGCTCCGCCAGGCGGGGCGGCACCAGGAAGCGCACGTTGGCCAGCCCCCAGCGGCCCAGGGCCCGGCGTAGGAACAGGCCAGCGTAGGTGGAGGGCACCACCACCGTCACCGGGGCCAGGGGGTCCTGCCCCTTGGCCCGGGCCACCAGCTCCCGAAGGAGGTGCCAGGCGGTGGGGGTAAGGGGTTGCAGGAACAGGCGGGCTGCTGGTCCTGGTGGATGCAAACGTAACTCTCCCTGCGGTTCTGTTGCGGTATAGATGGCGAAATTATAGCAGCCGTTATGGAGAGCGCCGCTAGGATGCAAAGGTTAGAAAAATCCAACCTGCCCTGCTGCCTGACAGGACCTTATCACCTACAACCCCAAGGCCATCAGGGAATGGCCCATGGGCCAGAAGCTGAGCCCCGGAATGAACGACCCCGAGGACATTGTGCCGGCTCGTTAAGGCTCTTTCTCTACCAAGGTGAACCCAGGGGGCGGCGCAGGTGTCTGTGCCGCCCCCTGGTGTGTAATTATCCAGATCAGAAAGGTGGCTGCAGGGAGGGCGGGGCCGGGCAGCCCGGCTCACCATGCCGCTCCGCCATCCTTATGTCCACTATCATGCCCAGATTGCGGCCGGCCACCTGCCACTAGCCCCACTACCCTGCCCCCACCGTACCACGACGGTGGTACAGCATTGAACAAGGCCCAGGCCAGTGTTACAATGGCCTCCATATCTTATACGGCCAGCTTTCCCAGTCTGCATATTGAGGGCAGAGATAGATGAACGTCATTGTCCTGTTGAATGATACCTTCCGCCGTGACCATCTGGGCTTCTACGGCAACCCTTGGATCAAAACGCCCAACCTGGACCGCCTGGCGGAGCAGTCGGCGGTCTTTGAGCAGGCCTACATCGCCTCCTACCCCACCATCCCCAACCGATGGGACCTGCACACGGGGCGCTTCGGCTTCCCTATCCGGGGCTGGGAGCCCCTCTCCCCAGGCGATGTTACCCTTGCCCAGATGCTGTCCCAGCGGGGCTACACCTCCATGCTCATCTACGACCCGCCCCAGATCGGCTACCACAA
>DAOUBE010000029.1:0-2458 GCA_034432835.1 Dehalococcoidia bacterium
CGAGGCCCCGGCCGACAGAGGTCGGGGCCTCACTTTTTAGTAACTGGGGCGCCTATCCAAGATCGACCGTATGATAAAAGAGGGGGTTGCCATGGAAGACCGGGAGATTTTTGACGTAAACGTGCGGGAGATTACCCCCATCTTCAGCCCGCGGGAGCTGATGATGCGTTTGCCCAGCTCTCCCCGGACCCGGGACACCGTTCTGGCCGCGCGGAGGCAGATCCAGCAGATCCTGGATGGCAAAGACCCGCGGCCCATGGCTATAGTGGGCCCCTGCTCCATCCACGACACAAAGGCGGGCCTGGAGTACGCCTCCCGCCTGGCCCAGCTTGCCCGGCGCATACAGGACCGCATCTTCCTGGTGATGCGGGTGTACTTCGAAAAGCCCCGCACCAGCATCGGCTGGAAAGGGCTCATCCACGACCCTCACCTCAACGGCAGCTTCGACATGGCCACGGGCCTGCGCATCGCCCGGGAGTTCCTTCTACAGGTTAACGACATGGGGCTCCCGGCCGCCACAGAGTTCGTGGACACCAGCACCCCCCAATACATAGCGGACCTGGTCTCCTGGGCCGCCATAGGGGCGCGGACGGCGGAGAGCCAGACCCACCGCCAGATGGCCAGCGGGCTGAGCATGCCCGTGGGCTTCAAGAACGGCACAGGTGGCACCATACAGTTGGCTGTGGATGCCATAGTGGCTGCCCAGTACCCCCACAGTTTTCTGGGCATCGACTATGAGGGACGCAACTCCCAAGTGGTCACCAAGGGGAACCCCTGGGGGCACCTGGTACTCAGGGGGGGTGCCCGGGGCCCCAACTACGACGCCCAGTCCGTCGCCTATGCCATAGACCTGCTAAAGAAGGCCGGGGTCAGGCCCAACCTTATCATAGACTGCTCCCACGGCAACTCCGGCAAGGACCATACCAAGCAGCCCGTGGTCTTCCGGGATGTGATGCAGCAGAGGCTGGCTGGCAACAAGCACATCGTTGGCATCATGCTGGAGAGCCACCTGTTCCCGGGTAACCAGAAGCTGGAGGGAGACCCCTCCAAGCTGAAGTACGGCGTCTCCATTACCGATGCCTGTATTGGCTGGGAGGAGACGGAGGCCCTCCTGACGTGGGCCTTCCAGGAGCTGGGGGGAAGGGTGGAGCACCCCGTGGCGGGGGGATGACCGGGGCCAGCCAGGGGTGGAGTGGGCCCAGCTCACGTACAGTTACCTTGACACATCATACCTGCCCATGTATCATGTCCTTTGGTGCTATGACGAATTACGCAATAGTCAAGAGCGGCGGAAAGCAGTACAGGGTCAAGTCTGGTGACCTGGTGGATGTGGAGAGGCTGCCCGACCCCGAAGGGGCCAGGGTGGAGCTGAAGGACGTCCTTCTGGTCTCCCAGGATGGCCAGGTTACCGTGGGCCAGCCCACAGTGCCTGGAGCACGGGTCATCGCCGAGGTGAAGGCCCACCTCAAGGACCGCAAGGTGGTGGTCTTCAAGTACAAGGCCAAGACCCGGTACCGCAGGAAGCGCGGCCACCGCCAGCCCTTCACCAGGCTTGAGATAAAGGATATCGTGGTAGGCGGGGCCCAGTAAGGGCCTCCCCCCTGCGTAGCGTCACGAGCTTGCACGGCGTGGCCCCTGTGGACAGCGGTTGGGCCATCCTTGCAAGGCTTGTGATTCCCGGGGCTGCCACGGCAGGCGGGTGCCGGGGCCAGGGTGGTGCATCGGAAAAGGAAGGTGATGGCAAATGGCACATAAGAAAGCGGGAGGCAGCAGCCGCAACGGACGCGACAGCAACGCCCAGCGCCTGGGCGTTAAGCGATTCGATGGCCAGGTGGTGACTGCTGGTTCCATCATAGTACGGCAGAGGGGGACTCGCATCCGCCCTGGCCTGAACGTTGGCTTGGGCCGGGACCACACCCTCTTTGCCCTGGTGGATGGCGCCGTGAAGTTCGAGTGGGCCGCCAAGGGCCGGCGCCGCGCCAGCGTCTATCCAGTGGAGAGCAACGGTAAGTAACAAAGGTGATACATCATGAAGGCAAAGATCCATCCCGAGTACTACGAGAATGCCCAGGTCATATGCTCCTGCGGCAACACCTTCACCACCGGGGCCACCAAACAGGTGCTCCGTGTGGAGGTCTGCTCCGTCTGCCACCCGTTCTTTACGGGCGAGCAGAGGATTGTGGACACCGAGGGACGGGTTGAGCGCTTGAAGAGGCGCTACAACATAAAGTAGGCTAGGGCAAGACTAAAGTAGAGGGGCGGTAATACCGGCCCCTCTACTTGTATTAGAGGGCAGAGAGAGGTAAAGTGAGCGACCGGTTCTTCTATGGCGGCCAGGCGGTCATAGAGGGGGTGATGATCCGGGGACGGCGGTGCTTTAGCCTGGCGGTGCGCCGCCCCAAGGGCGAGATCTACACCACCGCCCAGCCTCTCCACACCTTTTTCTCCGGCTCCCTGC
>DAOUBE010000030.1:0-7373 GCA_034432835.1 Dehalococcoidia bacterium
CTACAAGCAGGCCGCCCTGCTCATGGTCCCCAGCGACATGCCCTCGCCCGACAGCCCCCACTACCAGCCGGCCGTCCAGTCCCTGCTGCTGGAGCTGGCCCTGACCCTGGATGGCCACACCCTGGCCCTATTCACCTCCCACTCGGCCCTCCAGTCTGCCCGCAGGGGTATCCGCGACGCCCTCCACTCTCGGGGCATCCGAGTCCTGGCCCAGGGGGTGGACGGCAACCCCCGTCAGCTCATGGAGGCCTTCGCCCAGGAGCCCCGTGCCGTTCTTTTGGGCACAAGCAGCTTCTGGGAGGGGGTTGACCTGGCCGGGAGCCTCCTGCGCGCCCTGGTCATCGCCCGCCTCCCCTTCGACGTCCCCACGGAGCCCGTCTTCGCCGCCCGTTCGGCCCAGTACGAGGAGCCCTTCCGCCAGTACGCCCTCCCCCAGGCCATCCTCCGCTTCCGCCAGGGCTTCGGGCGGCTCATCCGCGGCAAGGAAGACAGGGGGGTTGTCCTGGTGCTGGATGGCCGTATAATCAGTCGGGGCTACGGCGCCATGTTCCTCCGCTCCATCCCTCACTGCACTATGAAGAAGGTCTCCTGGAACGCCGTGGCCCGCCTGGCCCTGGAGTGGGTAGGGAGAAGGAGCGGAGGATAAAAATCCACCGTTTCATCTGGGGAGGCCCCCGGTCTCCGGTGTGGGCGGCGAGAAGCCCGTACCCCCTGAGGGCCAATACCAGCTCCGTAAGACAAGGCAGAAGGACTCGCCCACCGCAAGACAGAAGGGACTTGGGGGTAGGGGTGGAGGTGAGCCCAGGTCACCTATACCTCTTCTATCAGGGGCTTACTCCAAGACCACAGGTCTTGTGCAGGGGTGCAGGGGATAACGTCCCCTGCTAGGGGTATCAGGGTAGAATCCCCTGAACTTTACATTCCCCCTTCTCCCACAGGGAGAAGGGGGACTTAGGGGGATGAGGGTTATCAGGGGGAGCCTCGAGGGGGTTGCCAAACCCCCTCGACCATAGAGGGGGATGAGGTAACGACATGCACTTGATGAGCGAGCAGCCCCTGGACCTGGCGGCTAGCCTGGAGAGCGGCCAGGCCTTCCGCTGGCGCCGCCACGGCCAGTGGTTCGTGGGGGTTATCTTCGACAACATCGTGCAGGTGCGCCAGACCCTCTTCGGCGTGGAGTTCCACTCGGCGCCCATGCTGGAGGAGGCCATGGCCCCCCTGCTGCGCCACTACC
Organism: Dehalococcoidia bacterium; assembly: GCA_034432835.1. Classification (GTDB taxonomy): domain Bacteria; phylum Chloroflexota; class Dehalococcoidia; order Lucifugimonadales; family DAOUBE01; genus DAOUBE01. Next base: position 1,235 of record DAOUBE010000030.1, read on the forward strand.
TGGGCCTGAAGGACGACCTGGAGGCCATCTACCGTCACATAGTCAGGGACCAGCACGTGGCCGACATGGTGGCCCGGTACCGGGGCCTGCGCATACTGCGCCAGGAGCCCTGGGAGTGCCTGGTGGCCTTTATCTGCTCCGCCAACTCCAACATCCCCCGCATCAGCGCCAACGTCGAGGCCGTGGCCAGCCACCTGGGCCAGCCCGTGAGCCTCAATGGCTACACCCGCCACACCTTCCCGCCGCCCGCAAAGGTGGCCGAGGCCGGCGAGTTCTCCCTACGGCTGCTGGGGCTGGGCTTCCGAGCTAAATACGTGGCCCAGGCGGCGTTGATGGTGGCTGAGGGGCGGGTTAGCCTGGAGGCCTTGCGTGACCTGCCCTACGACGAGGCCAAGGAGCGCCTCATGGAGGTGCCCGGCGTGGGCGAGAAGGTGGCCGATTGCGTCCTGCTGTTCTCCCTGGACAAGCTGGAGGCCTTTCCCGTGGACCGCTGGATCCAGAGGGCGGTGGAGGAGTGGTACTTTGGGGGGCGAGAGCTTAAGGAGCGGGAGGTGCGCCAGTGGGCGCGAGACTACTTTGGTCCCTACGCCGGCTACGCCCAGCAATACCTGTTCCACGGCAGAAGGCTGGAGGGGTAAGGGGTTGTGGGGGTGTGGTAAGATCGATGGAAGAATCCAGCCTTCAGAGGTTCTGTATTGTCACCAAGAGATACGGGCACTGGGTGGGTCCTGGAGCAAATGGTGCTTCCAGCGCTTCAGCGCGGCGGATATGAGTACCAGACACAGGTACATGTAGGCGACAGGTTTGGAGGGGGGAGGCACATAGTTGATGTAGTCGCCCGCGACGTTCGGGATGGGAAAAGGATCCTTATTTCTCTGAAGTGGCAGCAAGTCTCAGGGACGGCGGAACAGAAGGTGCCTTTCGAGGCAATGTGCCTTGCGGAAGAAATACGCAAAGGCCGGTACCAAAAAGCTTACCTTGTACTTGGAGGCGATGGTTGGCGGCTACGCTCGTTCTTCATAAACGGTGGGCTGAATGAGCACCTCAGGTATGGTCACCTGGTTACCATACTCTCTCTGGAGTCTTTCATAGGCAAAGCTAACAAGAGGGAACTTTAACTACGAGAAATGTCGCTAGGCTATCCAGATTTCAAGCCAGTTCATAAGACTTCGGGGGTGTGTTAATCGGCGTAGCGAAAGGGACAAAGTCAAAATTCGATTTCATCGTGAAGTATATGGGCCCCCGTGGGAGGCTACGTCAGCCTAGCCATATCCACCTGATAGTTGATCTGTTGCTTAAATATGCAGGCAGCCAGGAGCTGACCCTGCATCTTTTGTTGCATTTCACAACAGGTGTCCTCATGCATGTCCGCCCTGCGGGCAAATTTCCACCCTCGTTACAGGTATTCAAGCCAGACCACGCGAGTCCTTTTTCAGAACTTGATAACTATGGCGAATATAGCACAGAATTCTTCCTAGTAGTCGGAGAACTTATTGCAATTCAGGAGAAGACGAACTACCCGAATGGTACGCGGCAGATTGATTTATATGGGTCGTTTTTAGATTTTTTAAGAGGGCAAAGGACCAGTGTTGATATCTACAAGCTTGTTCGACTAGCTACTTGGAGAGGAAATTTATAGAGAAAAAATTACCACCACTTCATACTTTCGCGAAACTTCTCGGTTGATTCCCCTATGTCGGGCTTTCTGAAGACAAACAGGTGCTCGTGCATCAGTAGCAGGAAATTCTTTTGTTCTGACTGATGTCTCCAGAGGCCCTCTGTTTTGGTATTCCACTGATGTTTAATAACGTCCTCTCTAAGTATGAAACCCACATCCAGGAACGCTTGCATAACCCTGAACGCTATAGGCACGTGGTGCTTGTGACGGCGTGTATCCCCTACGAGAATGGCACAATGGTGACCAGGCTTGAGAACCCTGTACGATTCTTGGGCTACCTTCCGCATCTCGCCTACAAACTCTTCGATGCTGTGGACTCGTGAAAGGTCTCGGTGGTGATTCGCGTTAGACTTATGGGAGTACTTGATGATGTTGGCATAAGGTGGATGGGTGGCTATGAGGTCAATGGTTTCATCCTCTATGACATCTAGGTGTCTCGCGTCGCCTTCGTACACCTTGATATCGACCTCTGGAATCCTGTCGATAAACGAGTTAGTGTAAAAGTTGAGGCGGTCCTTGGTTAACATCACCGCGTCGAGGTTCACATCGACTCCTATGGCACGTCTTCCCAGCAGCTTACATTCCACTAAGGTTGTGCCGCCACCAACCATCTGGTCCAATACCAGGTCGCCAGGCTGGGTGTACCTGAGTATGAGGTTTCTGGGTATCTGGGGTGCCCAATTCCCACGATAGTTGGCTTTGTGAGTTGCCCAAGCTCCTCTTTTGGGGAATGACCATTCGGTGGTCACTTCCAGCCTAAAGTCATCTGGTTGCAACTGTTTGACGCGCCTGTAACCCTCAAGCCTGACTACAACACCCTCAACGGTTACGTTGGGGTGGGTCCGCAGGAATTCCTCATACTCTTGGTTTGTAACCAGCCGCATCAGAATCTACCGCCTGTTCAGAGAGGCGATCCTCATTCTGACCACCGTTTCAAACGCCATAGGGTCCATATCAGACTCACAAGAGCTACAGCTCACGTGGATGCACTCCCCTATGTCGTCCACACTGGAGATATCGTAATGCCAGTTGATTTCGCCTTCAGTGTCCAGCAGGTACCAACGTTCCTCACGCATGATCACTGAAAACCGTGTGCCACCGCATTGTGGACAAACTATACCATTCATTTCGACCCCCTCCAATAAGCTGGCCCCAATTATATCGTATATACGATATAATTTCAAGACCCTTTTCTAGGGCCTTTAGGCCCTGGCCGTGGTTTAGTATCAAGGTAGGCTTTCAGATCCTCCAGGGTTGTTACATAGTTCCGCCCTATTCTCCTTCCACCCATCTTACCGGCCACTATAAGCCTTCGGAGGTGGTCTATAGTGTAACCGCTTATTCGAGAAGCCTCGCTAAGCGGTATATATTCCTTGCTACTCATTTTTGTGATCAAAGACTTTGTTGGCGTTGACTTTAAGCACTATCTTGCCGAAGAACTGGCGGGACTCCATATATCGGTGGGCCTCCGCCGCCGCCTCCAGCGGGAACACCCGGTCTATTACCGGTCGTATAACCCCCCGGCCCAGCATCTCCAGTATCTCCCGCATGTCCCCCTTGGTCCCCATGAACACCCCGAACAGTGTCAGGTGCCTGGTGAACAGCATCCCCAGGTGCAACTCCGCGCGGTAGCCCGTGGTCACCCCGCACACCCCGTACCTGCCCCCTATGGCCAGGGCCTCCATAGCCATGGGGAAGAACTGGGCGCCCACGTGGTCCACCACCACGTCGGCCCCCTGGCCGCCCGTCAGCTCCCGCACCCGCTGGGTGATGTCCTCCTTAGTATAGTCGATGACGTGGTCGGCCCCCAGGGCCAGCGCCCGCTCCGCCTTCTCCGGGCTGCTGGTGGTGGCGATGACTCTGGCCCCGATGACCTTCTTGGCCACCTGGATGGCCGCGGTGCCCACGCCGCTGGAGGCCGAGAGCACCAGGGCCGTCTCCCAGGGCTTCAGCCTGCCCCGGCGCACCAGAATGCTCCAGGAGGGTAGGAAGGTGGTAGGCGTGGCCGCCGCCTCCTCGAAGGATACGCCCTCGGGTATCCGGAAGGCGTTGGTGGCGGGCACGGCCACGTATTCGGCGTAGCTGCCGTCCACGGCGGTGCCCATGAACCTGGCCCGGGGGCACATATCGTCCTCGCCGGCCAGGCAGTAGCGGCACTGCCCGCAGGTGATGCGAGGCAGCACTACCACTCGGTCCCCCACCGCCAGCCCCGACACCCTGTCCCCCACCGCCACCACTTCGCCGGCGCAGTCGCCGCCCAGTATGAGGGGGGGCGGGAACTGGCGCTTCAGGCCGCGGGCGCCGGCCCGGGTGAACAGGTCCAGGTGGTTCAGGGCGCAGGCCCGCACCCGCACCTTCACCTGGCCCGGCCCGGCCTGGGGCTCCGGGCGTTCGCCGTACTGGAGCACCTCCGGGCCGCCGTGGGACTCGATATAGACCGCTTTCATAAAGACTCCCTCCTCAGCCGCATGTCTTTTCGGGAAAAGGTAACCGTGGGTAGTATTGCCAGGCGATGGCAACCATACGACTTCTGCCCGCTTACCCGCCTGGGGCGTGGAGCCTGGTCCTGACCAGACGCTCCTCGTCGGCGCGAGTGGCCACATCCCCCTCCAGGCGGGCGCGGCGCAGCTCCCGCAGCAGCTCGCCCACCATGGGCCCCTGGGGGACGCCCATGCGAAGCAGGTCCCTGCCATTCAACGACGGCCGGACGTGGCGCAGCCGGTCCAGGTACAGCCGCAGCCGTTCCCTGGCCCGGGGGGAGGCCGTCAGGGTTGCGGCCGCCTCCAGGGCCGGGAGAGCCAGCTCCTCCAGCAGCTCCCACAGGGCGGTGTTGGAGAGGCCGGGGCGGGCCAGGGCACCCTCCCGCTCCCGCACCTGCACCGTGTCCCGCACCACCTTGGCCCAGGCCGAGGGCATGTTCAGGCGATGGATAAAGCCCTGGGCCTGCTCCGGCGTCAGATGGTAGGACAGCAGCCCCAGGTACACCAGTGGCCCGCTGGGCTGGGCCTCATCCTCCGGGAGCGCGGCCTCGGCCAGGGGCGGGTAGATGGCTCCCAGGACCCCTAGGCCGGCCATGCGCCGGAGCGCCCGCGAGGGTTGAGGCTCTTGGAAGACCAGGGCCAGCTCCCGCCGGACCCGGTCGCCGCTGATGGTGTCCAGCATACCCGCGTCCAGGGCCTGGCGCAGCAGCCTTTCCGTCATCTCCTCCAGCCGGAAGCCTAGGCGCTGCTCGTAGCGCACCGCCCGCAGGATGCGGGTGGCGTCGTCCACAAAGCTCCTGTCGTGGAGCACCCGCACCAGGCCGCGGTCAAGGTCGCTCCGCCCGCCGAAGGGGTCCAGCACCTCTCCAGCCTGGGGCCCTGAAAGGCGCACGGCTATGGCGTTGATGCTGAAGTCCCGCCGCCCCAGGTCCTCGTGAATAGTGCTGGGGGTGACCACGGGCAGTGCCCCCGGGCGGGGGTACCTCTCGGTGCGGGCGGTGGCCAGGTCCAGGCGCTGAGCACCCACCTTCAGGGTGGCGGTGCCGAACTGCTCGTAGGAGACCACCTCGCCGCTCAAGCGCTTGGCCGCCTCGAAGGCCAGCACCGAGGCGTCACCCTCCACCACCAGGTCCAGGTCCTTCACTGGGCTGCCTATGAGCAGGTCTCGTACCGAGCCCCCCACAAGGTAAAAGGGTATGTCCAGCTCCGTCGCCAGCTCTCGCAGCGAACGCAGCAGCATGAGCAAGGGGGGTGGCAGGCGGCTTTCCAGCAGGGGGAGCAGGCTGCTGGCCATTGGTGGTATCCTATATCTGAAATAAAGATAGTCCTGAGGCCAGGCCATTATAGCATAGGCCTCGCCCTGTCTCAGGAGTCCTGGTATAGTTTTGGCCGAAGGCCCGGCCCTGGAGGAGGAAGAGTTTGGACACCATCAGGTTCACGGTATATAGCGACTACACCTGACCCTACTGCTATCACGCAGCCGTGTGGCTGCACAGGGTGAGGGGACACTACGGGGACCGGCTACAGGTGGAGTGGAGGCCGTTCTCCCTGGAGCAGGTGAACAGCAAGAACGGCCCAGAGTGGAAGATATGGGAGCAGCCCGAGGACTTCCCCAGCCGGGGATTGCTGGCTCTGCGGGCTGGGGAGGCGGCCAAACGCCAGGGGCCCGAGGCCTTCGACGCCTTTCACCTGGCCCTGCTGACAGCGCGCCATCGCGACCGAGCAGACATAACGCAACGGGAGACTATTCTCAAGGTGGCCGAGGAGTCGGGACTGGACATCGAGAGGTTCCATCTGGACCTGGCCGATCGCTCCATCCTCCAGGAGATAGGCCGGAGTCATACCGAGGCGGTGGCCATGGGGGTCTTCGGGGTGCCCACCTTCGTGTTCCCTGGCGGGGCTGCAGCCTACCTCAAGATGCTCAACCCCCCGGAGGAGCAGACCCTGGAGCAGTTCGAGACTCTGGTCAAGCTGATGGGGG
>DAOUBE010000031.1:0-7023 GCA_034432835.1 Dehalococcoidia bacterium
GCCCCGGACCTGTCGGCCATTACCTGGCACATCCGGCCGGGCATCCCCTTCCACAAGGGCTACGGCGAGGTGACGGCGGAGGACGTGGCCTGGACCTTCAACACCATCAATGGGGCCACCAACCCTGAGAGCCGCCACGATAACGTAGGCGACTTCTCCGCCTCCTACGGCGAGACCAAGGTGGTGGACAAATACACGGCAGAGACCAAGATCACCAACTACGATGCCCGCGCGCCGGCCTTCTTGTTCAGCCAGTACTGGCAGGGCGCAGGCATTGACAGTAAGGCCGTCTTTGACCAGTACGGCAAGGAGGGCATGAAGACCATCTTCGTGGGCACTGGGCCCTACCAGGTGCTGGAGTGGGTCCAGAACGACCACATCTTGCTGGAAGCCGTGGAGAACCACTGGCGCAAGACCCCCGCAGTCAAGACGGTGCGGGTGGTAGCGGTCCCCGAAGAGGCCGCCCGCGTAGCCATGTTTGAGGCCGGAGAGGCCCATATAACGCGAGTCAGCCTGCCCTTCGTACCCCAGCTCCTGGAAAAAGGCGGGGTGGAGAAGAAGGTGGGCACCATCGGCAACCTCTTCTCCTTCGGAGCGGGCAACTACCTGGAGAAGACCAACCAGAAGACCGGCGAGCCCCTGAACAACCCCGGGTTCGACCCCTCCCTGCCATGGGTGGGTGACCCTAACGCCGCCGGCTGTGACTACAACGTGCTGCTGCAGCCCAAGCCCAGCGGCCCAGTCTGCGAGGCTCTGGAGAAGGCACGCAAGGTGCGCTGGGCCCTGGCCATGGCCATAAACCGAGAGGCTATTTCCCAGGCCCTGGCCCAAGGGTTCGGCAAGCCCACCTACCTGCCCTGGCTTTCGCCCAGCAACCCGCACTCTAAGCCGGAATGGACCATTCCTTACGACCCGGCCAAGGCCAAACAGTTCCTGACGGAGGCGGGCTACCCCAACGGCTTCACAATGCAGGTTTACGCCGGCGAACAGCTTACCGAGCTGCCCCAGGCCATCGCCAGCGGATGGGAGGCGGACCTGGGAGTCAAGGTGAACCTAGTCACCGCCCCCTACGCCACCATCCGGCCCACTTTTGTGGACCGGTCCAACAAGCTCCCCATCTTCGATGCCCAGACGGTGGAGTGGCCCTTTGACTGGCCTGTGGGCCGCGAGGACAATAGCTGGTACGCTGGCGGCACCATGAAGTTCGGAGCCATCCCCTTCTCGGGCGAGACCTACGGGAAGATGCTGAAGGAGCCCGATTTGAACAAACGGATCCAGATGGCCACCGATTGGTACGAGCACACCCACTACTGGATGTGGCAGGTGGGCCTGTACGAGGCGCCCATCCTGGCGGTGTACAACGGCAATTACATGCAGTGGAACCCCCAGGGCAAGACCTCCATGTGGTTCTCCCTGGCAGATATTTACCCCCTGGAAGACATCACCCTGAAGAGCTGAATAGAATGGGGGCGCCTCTCTCACCGGTGCTTGGCTGAGGAGGCGCCCCCTCTTGTTTCCAGTCGCAACCTGGTAACACATCCTACGAGGTAGGCGATGGGTAGGTTCATACTGCGCCGTATCCTCCTGGGCGGGGTGGCCCTTGTCGGGGCCATGGTGCTGCTGTTCATTCTGGCGCGGGCAGCCGGGGACCCCAGGTACATTCTGCTGGGCGCCGGGGGCGGGTACGAAATACCCAAGGAGGTGTGGGACAGGCTGGGGAGGGAGCTGGGGCTGGACAAACCCCCGCCCATACAGTTCGCCTACTGGGTGTGGAACGTCCTCCAGGGTGATTTTGGCGACAGCGTGGGGCAGCAGAGGCCGGTGCTCCAGCTCATACGAGAGAAGGCCCCGGCCACCGTCCAGCTAGCCATCTCCGCATGGCTCCTGGGCACCCTCATAGGAGTGCCCCTGGGGGTCTTTTCGGCAACCCACCGGGGCAGGTTCCTAGACTATCTGGCCAGGGGCTTCGCCCTGCTGGGCCAGGCATCGCCCAGCTTCTGGGTGGGGATAGTCCTCATATTCTTCTTCGCGGTGCACCTTCAGTGGCTGCCCGTGGGGACCAAAGGCGAAGGGATAGCCATACGCAACTTCATCCTACCCACCATAACCCTGGGCTGGGCACCGGCGGCCAGCTACCTCCGGCTGACCCGCACGGCCATGCTAGAGGTGCTGGACTCGGAGTACATCAAGTTCGCCCGGGCCAAAGGCGTGAACTACTTCAACGTAGTCTGGAAGCACGCTTTCAAAAACGCTATAATACCGCCGCTCACCCTGTCGGTATTCCTGCTCTTCGGCTTTATGAACGGAGCAGTCATAGTGGAGACAGTGTTCTCCTGGCCCGGCCTGGGGAGACTAGCAGTGGAGGCCCTCTCGTCCAACGACTTCCCCCTCCTGAGTGCCATCATTCTCATATTTGGCGCGGGGTTCGTGCTGGTGGTGCTCCTCCTGGATATACTCTACGCCCTGGTTGACCCTCGCATTCGCTACACCTAGGAGTCCACCTGTGGCTTCGGTTAGTGGAGTCCTGAGGCCCAATGTCATCGCCCGCACACCGGTCAAGGCGCTGGACATAGTGCGGCGCTATCCCGTCATCCCTGGGCTGATACTGGCGCTGCTGCTGGTCGCCGCCATATTCGGGCCTTGGCTGGAGAGGTACAACCCTCGGGTGGGGAACGTCCTGGAGAGAAACCTTCCCCCAGCCTGGTACGCCAAGGGCACCTTGGCCCACCCACTGGGGACCGACCCCGTGGGCCGGGATATCCTCAGCCGGCTCATCCGCGGGGCCCGGGTCACGGTGATGGTGGTGGTGGCCTCGGTGGGCACAGGGGTGCTGGTGGGCACCACCCTGGGCTTGCTGGCAGGCTACTTCGGCGGCCTGGTGGACGAGGCCATTATGAGGGTGATAGACGCCTGGGTGATATTACCCCAGTTGCTCATAATCCTGATCATCGTGTTGGTGTTCGGCCAAGGCATCCCCATACTCATAGGGGTGCTGGCCATGCTTTCGTGGACGGGGGCGGTACGCCTGGTACGGGCCCAGACCCTGACGCTGAAGACGCGGGACTACGTGGCGCTGGCCCGGGTGGCTGGCGCATCCCACGGCCGTATTATTTTCCGCCACATCTTGCCAGGAGTCCTAAACCTGGTTATAGTCAGTGCCACCCTCAGCACCGGCGGCATCATACTGGCCGAGGCCAGCCTTAGCTTCCTGGGGGCAGGCATCCCACCACCTGAGCCCTCCTGGGGCAAAATGGTGGAGGAGGGGCGGACCTATCTCAGGACAGCCTGGTGGGTCTCCTTCTTCCCTGGGCTTGCTATAGCGCTAGTGGTTATGGCCGGCAATTTCCTCGGCGACTGGCTTCGCGACCGCTTCGACCCGACCCTGAGGCAGATCTGACCCCTATTGACGGCTGCTTCTCCCACCACCCTTCCATGGCTCACCGTAAGTGGTGCGCATAAGATCTTGGCACCATCCCCCATGGCACCCCTGGCACACCCAACGCCCTTGGACTAAGATAGACGCCATGCGCCCATGACGAAAGGAGGCTCAAATGTCGCTGGACTACCTGCCCCTGCCCGGGACGCCTCGGGACCAGCTTGATACCCCCTGCCTGGTCATAGACCTGCCTGTTATGGAAGCGAACATACGGAAGATGGCCGATACCCTCAAGCAGAGGGGCGTGGCCCACCGGCCTCACTTCAAAACGCCCAAGAGTCCGGCCATAGCCCTGCGCCAGATAGAGGCGGGGGCCATCGGCATCTGCGCCGCCAAGGTGGGGGAGGCCGAGGTCCTGGCCGCCAATGGCATCAAGGACATTCTCATTGCCAACCAGGTGGTGGGGCCCACCAAAATAGCTCGCCTGATGCCCCTGTGCCGCCAGGCCAACATGATGGTGGCCGTGGACGACCCGGCCAACGTAGCCATGCTCTCGGAAGCCGCCCAGGCCTTCAACGTCAAGCTGCGGGTGGTGGTCGAGGTCAACGTCCGCATGAACCGGTGCGGCGTGGAGCCGGGCCAGCCCGCCGTGGACCTGGCCAGGGTGGTGGCCAAGTCCCCCGGCCTGGTCTTCTCCGGGCTCATGGGGTATGAAGGTCAGCTCCGCAACCCCGACCTGGAGCAGCGGGCCATGGAGGCCCGGCAGGCCATGGAGAAGCTCATCAAGAGCAAGGAGATGGTGGAGAAGGCCGGCCTGCCAGTGAACATTGTCACCGCCGGCGGCACCAGCACCTGGTTCGTCACCAGCACGGTGCCCGGCATCACCGAGATTCAGCCCGGCAGCTACATATTCATGGACGCCGCCTACAGGCACACCCCCGACTTCGACAACGCCCTCTTTGTCCTGGCTACGGTGATAAGCCGGCCCAAGAAGGGCACGGCCATCATCGACGCGGGCATGAAGGCCATGAGCACCGACGAGGGGTTGCCCTTGGTGGTCTCGCCCAGTGGCGCCAAAGTTGTCCAGCTCTCGGAAGAGCACGGGAAACTGAGCGTGGAGGGTGAGGCCGAGGGGCTAAGGCCGGGGGACAAGGTGCTCATCCTGCCCAGCCACTGCGACACTACCATCAACCTGCACGACTACTACTTCGCCCTCAGGGATGGCAAGCTGGAGTCGGTCTTTGAGATAGCGGCCCGCGGACGTTTTAGGTAGCAGAAGACCCCCAGGATTCCAGGTGCGCCTTGACCCGCCGGAGGGAGGTCACCACCCTCCTGGCCGGGCTCAGAATCTGGCGGGAAGGGGACCGACAGGGTCAATACCCTGCCTCTTTGTCGCACACATACAAGAAGGGCCGACCTGCCAGGTACCGGCGGAGGTTCTCTTTAAAGACCTCCTTGCGCCCGTGGTACATCTCCGGGGTGAGGGCGGACACGTGGGGCGACAGGAGGACGTTGTCCAGGCCCCACAAAGGGCTATCCTGAGGCAGGGGCTCCTGGGCCATGACATCCAGGGCAGCGCCAGCGATGCGGCGTGCCCTCAGGGCTTCTGCCAGTGCCTCTTCGTCCACAATGCCGCCGCGGGAGACCACAATAAGGTAGGCCGTGGGCTTGAGCAATGATAGTCGATGCCCGTCTAGCAGGCCGCGGGTCTCGTCGGTGAGGGGTGCTGTGACCACCAACCAGTCGGAGATGCGCAGAAGGTCGTCCAAGCGCTCAGGGCCCCAGACCTCCTTGACCCCATAGGGCGCGGAGCGGGGCCGGCGGGTGACGGCGTACACCTCCATGCCGAAGCCGTGGGCGCGGCGGGCCACCGCCATGCCGATATCTCCCAGGGCCAGGATGCCCATAGTGGCGCCGGCCAACTCCTGCATCTTGCCCGCGTATTTGGCGGGCTCCCAGCGGCGGGCCCGCTGGTCCTCCCACAGCTCTCTCAGCCTGTGGGCAAAGGTCAGTATCACGGCGAAGACGTGGTCGGCCATGGGGGGCGCATGGGGACCGCGAGCGTTGGTAAGGACTACGTCGCTCTTGACCAGCTCGGGGACCTGGCTGATCCAGTCAATGCCTGTGCCGGGGAAATGGACCCAGCGGAGCCGGCGGGCCACCAGAAAGGCCTGGCGGCAGGGAACCCCGTAGAAAGCCTCGGCATCCACAATCTGACGAACCTGCTCCTCCGGACTGGCAGCGGACACAAAGGTGACAGTGGGGAACTCGGCCTGGAGCTCTCGCAGGAACTCCTGGTGGACGGCTCCAAATATGACCACTTTCATGGGCTGCCCTCCCCGCAGAAGTTTATGCCGAATTTCTGGGAGAGGCAACACCCGTGGCCTCGGCGCCGAACTGGCCGAGTCCCAGCAGCGGCTACCGCTTCCACTTGTGGACGGTGACGGTGGTGCCGCAGCCGGGCATGGAGGTAATTTCGAAGGTGTCCATGATGCGCCGGACGCCAGGCAGGCCCAGCCCCAGGCCTCCGGAGGTGGAGTAGCCGTTCTGCAATGCCTGCTCGATACTGGGTATACCCGGGCCTTTGTCCCGGGCGGTGACGGCTATGCCGGCCAGCCCGTCGCCCTGGACAGGTTGTATCAGAATCTCTCCCCTCTTGGCGTACAGAACGATGTTGCGGGCCAGCTCCGAGATAGCGGTGGCGATGAGGATGACATCGGTCGAGGGGAAACCCAGCCTGGTAGCCAGCTCACGTCCTTTCTGCCTGGCCGTGACTATATCGCTATCGGAGCTGACCAGCACCCGAATTCCACCTTCAATGGAATCTAGATATCCGATGGTATCCACACTCGCCCTGCCCCGTCCAATCTTGGATAAACTGATGCATCGTATCCTGGATCCATAGCAGCGCCCAGTGTGGCCCCACGCCTATGAGCGCCGCTTGCAAGGCTTCAGGGGTATAGGCGTTCAGCATCCTGAGAAAACCGGCTGCATTATGTTAGGGTGTGCTAAGGGCAAGTTCACCCCGCTGTTTAAGGTGGTCCTCAAGAAGTTACCAGCCAAGGGAGCTTCTGCATTGGGCATATGATATGCCCCAAACCTTAACCCTCCGCTGTTGGCCCAATAGCGGTCTGGCTGTACCCGGGGACGTGCCCACGCCTTGTCCGAGGCCATCCCCTCCAGGGCCTCAGGCCAGGTCTCTCGGTGTGAGGCTGGCTAGCATCGGGGGCCCTCCTTCCCACAATGCTCTTTATTGTCTAGCATACATAATAATTAACAATGCTTACTATTGTCAATTAACGAACACAAGAATATAACCAACGTACCTTGAGTCAACCCAAGTATAACAAAGTAACGGACTCTGAGGGTGGCCCGTCACCAAAGCGCCATGCTGAAGGGACTAAAGTAGCCGATTACCCTTCCCAGACACCTGCGTATGTATGATTTGGGGCCAGCACTGCCCCAGCCTTGCCTTCCCTGCGCTACCGGCCTGTATCCCGAAGCAGCGGGACCTCTCCTGGCCTCTCCCTTCTCAGGAGTCAGGAAAGGGATATCCAGCCGTTGCGGAGGGCCATGACGGCGGCATGGGCCCTGTCATTGGCATCCAGCTTCCTGAGCACCGAGGAGACGTGGTTCTTCACCGTCTG
>DAOUBE010000032.1:0-5047 GCA_034432835.1 Dehalococcoidia bacterium
TGAAGCGAAGGGGCGAGGCCTTGTTCCCCTGTTACCCCTAGCAGAGGGAGTATCCCCCTCTGCACTCTCCCTGCCGAAGCTAGGCCATGGCTAGCTGGGGCTGGTGGTGACCTGGGTGTCCGGGCATGCCGTACAACGGACAGCCGGCACAGGACCAGGCCTGGCCGCAGGGAGCGGCGGCCTGCGCCTTCTGTGGAGCCCCCTTACCATCTTGGAACAGGTCCAGCCGCCCCTGCCTGGCCCTGGTGGGTTTGTGGCCGGGCAAGGCCAAGAAGGCCCAGGCCCTCTTCCTCACCACGCCCATGGCCTCCAGGTCACGCCAGTTGTCGATGCGGTGGCGGCGCCGGTTGAGGATGATGCGGTGGGCCGCTGTGGGGCCGATTCCAGGTACGCGGAGGAGCTGCTCCCTAGTGGCCGCGTTGACATCCACCGGGAAGGAGTCCAGGTTGGTCAGGGCGATGGTCGTCTTGGGGTCGAAGTCCAGGGAAAGGAACCCCCTGTCGTCGAAGGCTGGCTTCAGCTCCTCCGCCCCGTAGCCATAAACTCGGAGCAGCCAGTCAAGCTGGTACAGTCGGTGCTCCCGGGCCATGGGTGTGGCTGGGTGCTCCTCCAGGGGCGTGTACCGGGTGGGGCGGAAGGCCGAGTAATACACCCGCTTAAGGTTCCACTGGCCGTAGAGTTGCTGGATGCGCAGAAAGATATCCCAGTCGGACTCATCGGCGGCGCCCACCACCATCTGGGTCACCTGACCTCTGGCACCTGTGCCATCCTGACGAGTCAACTTATCGATCCAGCTCATAGGGGCCAGGATACCTCCCTCCAGGTCCTTCTTAGTGCTCAGGCGCCGCATATGCTCCGCCGTAGGCGTCTCTATGTTGATGGAGAGGCGGGTCCCCAGCCGGTAGGCTGCCTCCACGTACTGGTACTCGGTGCCGGGCATCACCTTCAGATGAATATAACCCTTGAAGCCGTACCTGTGCCGCAGCATCTCCACCACCTGAATCAGCCGCTCACTGGTCTTGGAGGGCCCGCTGCCGAAGATGCCCGAGCTCAGGAAAAGGCCCTCCACCGTGTGGCGCTGGTGCATCTCCATAAAGGCTCTGGCCAGCTCCTCTACCTTGAAGGCGAAGCGCTGGCGGGGTACGTGGATACTGTTGGGACAGTAGGCGCAGTCCATGACACAGAAGTCGGTGAACATGACCCGCATGAGGTTAATGAACTTGCCGTTGGGCATGGCCGCCCGGTAAACGCCCGGTACGGGGGCCTGCCTGGTCACGTAGGTCTCCGGGCTTCTGGCACGGGCGACCCCGGGAGTCGGCGCCAGGACATCATCCACGGCCATGCTCCCCAGGCGCTGGAGCTTCTCAAAGGTATCGGGCTCGCGTTTGACCAACACGGCCTGCCTCCTATGGACTGCGAAATAGAATATATGTTCGTTGACTGGGAGCAGGACCTGTCAAGGTGGGGATGTCTCTAGCATCATGTTTCCGCCGTTTGACCCCTCTGTTATAATTTCGGCGTTCTTCCCAACCCAGGCAGGAGGTAGGAGATGGCACAGGTCAAGACCAAGGCTCGCATCGAAAAAGTCTTCCAGGCCCCATGCCGTATGCCCAACGGCCTACAGGCCACCCCCGAAGGGTTGTGGCTGGTTGACCAGATAGACGACGACGTCTATCTGGTGGATGAGACCGGCAAGGTGCTGAACCGCCTCATGACCGAGTCCGGCAACAGCAGCGGCCTGACCTACGGCGGCGGCGCCCTGTGGGTAGCCGTCAACGGCGGGCCCAGGGGGCGCCCGGAGCGTCCCTGGGACCACCACGGCAACTGGGTGCTTAAGGTGAGCCCCAAGACCGGCAAGACCATAGCCTCCTTCCAATTGCCCAAAGAAGGGGGAGTCCACGGCCTGGAGTGGGTCCGAGGACGGATCTGGGTAACTCGGCCAGGTGTTAACATCCTGGCCCTGTACGATGCCAGGGACTTCTCCCTTGTACGGGAGGTCTCGGTGCCCTGGAAGCGCCTCCACGGCCTTGCCTGGGACGGAAAGGGGCTGTGGGCCGTCCACACCGCCGACCGCATCATCGTCAAGTACAACGTGGACACGGGCAAGGAGCTTGACCGCATCGAGGTGCCACCTCCCAACCCTGAGCCCCATGGCCTCACCCTGTGGAACGGCGTCCTCTGGTACTGCGACGCTGAGAGCGGGGCTGTCTGCCGCATCCTGCGGTCTTAGGGCCGCCAGGAGCTGCTACAAGGCTTCGCGGGTGAGGAGAGGCTGGCCTCGCTCCAGGACCAGGGTCAGGTTCCGTGCCGTGTGCAGCAGCCCTAGGTGGCTGAAGGCTTGGGGAAAGTTTCCTAGCAGCTCCCGGGATTCCGGAGATACCATCTCCGAGTAGAGGCCCAGGTGATTGGCCGACTTAAGTAGCTCTTGGAAGATCTTGGCCGCCTTCTCCACCTGTCCAATGTAGAGCAGAGCCCCCGCTAGCCAGAAGCTGAGCATGACAAAGGCGCCCTCGCCGCCGGACACCCCTTCCAGAGCCAGGTCAGGGACGTAGCGATGCAGGAAGGGGCCTTGGGCTAGCTCCTCCTGGACCCGTTCCACGGTGCTGACCATCCTGGGGTCATTAGGTGGGAGGAAACCCACAAAGAGCATCATGAGTGCGCTAGCGTCCAGGGCATCGCTGCCGTAGCGCTGGACAAAGGCCTTCTTCGTCGGGCTCCAGCCCCGGTCCAGCACCTGGCGTCATGCCCACCAGGGCCGCCGAATTTTGGTCTCCGATGACGCCATACTCGCCAATGGGCTTGTAGGCCATACCTTACATATCGATTCTAGACCTGAAAGGCCAGAGAGTGCCACCTCCCCTTTGGGCTAGCGCACCCTAAGGGCCGAGCTATCTTCTGCCGAACTCTCGCTCCAAGTGGTAGGAACTGAGGTGGACCATTGTAGGCCGCCCGTGAGGGCAGGTGTTGGGGCTGGTAGTGGCTTCTAGCTGGCGTACCAGCTCTTGCATCTCAGCATGGCTAAGGGGCATTCCGGCCCGCACCGAGTTGTGGCAAGCTATGGAAGCGGCCAGGGCATCCTCCCGTCGCTTGAGGCGGGTCTCCCGGGAGGCCAGGTCCAGCACCTCGCAGAAGGCCCGTGCCGCATCGCTGGTGCGAGACACGGCGGGGACGGCCCTCAGCACGTAGCTCCTGGGGCCGAAGGGTTCCAGGTCGAAGCCGTACTGCCGCAGAGTATCCATGCAGTCCTGGACCAGTGCTTCTTGGGTGGGGGTGAGCTCCACGGCCACAGGCTCCAGCAGCGCCTGGGAGCGGGCAGCGCCCAGGCCACCGGCCAGCAGCCGGTCATAGAGGACACGTTCGTGGGCGGCGTGCTGGTCGATGAGGTATAGGCCGTCAGGGCCTTCGGCCACCAGGTAGGTGTTCTGGGCCTGGCCCAGGACGTGGAGCCGGGGAGCGGCTTCCCGAGGTGTCAGGGCCTCCTCAGGGGCAGTCCCCAGGGCCAGGGGCGCCTGCTCCAGCCTCCGCGACCCCTGGGCGGAGGCAGTCCAGCCGCGGGCTTCGAGAGGGGCTGGGGTGGGCAAGTGGAACTGGGGCACTGGCGAGACGGCCATCAGGACCTCCCGCACCGCCCGCTGCACCAGGGTGAAGACCCGGTCTTCGTGGCGGAAACGCACCTCTCGCTTGGCGGGGTGGATGTTCACGTCCACATCCTGGGGCGGCAGGGTGAGGGAGACCACCGCCAGGGGATGGCGTCCCTGTTGGAGCAGGCCGTGATAGGCCTCCTCCAGGGCTATGCTCAGCAGGCGGCTCTGCACCCAGCGGCGGTTGACCAGAAGGGTGACGTAGGTGCGATTGGCCCGGGTGAGGGACGGCAGGCTGACAAAGCCTTCGACAGCATAGCCCTCCTCTTGGGCCTGGACCTGGAGCATGTGGCCGGCCACGTCGCCGCCATAGACCTCGGCCAAGACGTCGCTCAGGAAGCCGGTGCCCGAGGTGGTGAGGGCCGGGCGGCCGTCCAGGGTGAGGGTGAAGCGAACGGCGGGGAAGGCCAGGGCCAGGCGGGTCATCAGGTCGCCGATACGTCCGGCCTCGGCGGTGGGGGACTTGAGGAACTTGCGCCGGGCCGGCACGTTGTCGAACAGCCGGCGGACGGTGACGGAGGTGCCCACGGGGCAGCCCTGAGGGCCTTCCTTCACCACCTGGCCCCAGTGGAGCTCGATGGTGTGCCCGGCAGGGCTATGGGCGGTGCGGGTGACCATGACCAGGTGGGACACGGCGGCAATGCTGGGGAGGGCCTCGCCGCGGAAGCCCAGGGAGGTGACCCTTTCCAGATCGGCGTCGGAGGAGAGCTTGCTGGTGGCGTGGCGCTGGAAGGCCAGGGATACCTCGCTGGCGGGAATGCCACAGCCGTTGTCTATGACGCGTATGGACTCCAGGCCACCGGCCTTGACCTCTACGACTACCTGGGTAGCGCCGGCGTCCAGGGAGTTCTCTACCAGCTCCTTTACTACCGAAGCTGGACGCTCCACGACCTCGCCAGCGGCTATGCGGGCAGCGACATCGGGGGGCAGGACGCGAATGGGGCTGCGCACGTCAGGGAGCAAGGCCATCTCCTAGGCTGGGATGATTGCTTTCCTTGAAAGTTGATCGAATTCTCCCCCATTGCTGCCTGCGGGCCTACGAGCTTAAAGAGGGGGTGGGATGGGTTTTCCCCGGCAGGCCCCGGTTCCCCTGGCCCAGCACGCAATGATGGAGGTAAGGTTAAGAATAGAGGATGGACACTTAGAGGGCAAGGGTAGGGTGCGCTCTGGCAGGGCACGCCCTGGCAGGGTGCACCCTGCACCAGGGCACAGCCCTGGACCCTTCCCTTTGGGTGCCCAAGATGAATTGTGCTTGTCCCACCCTCCCACCCTCGGGGCGTCCCAGGGGAGAATCCCCTGGGACCCCTAGCAGAGGGGATGCCCCCCTGCACTCCCCCTGTTACCAGCCATTGGTCCTTGTAAGGGCGCTACCATGTAGCCGCACTTTCGGCACCCAAGAAGGGGTG